>CAJQSL010000044.1 GCA_905612315.1 uncultured Francisellaceae bacterium | reverse complement strand
AATTCCTGGAGATAATATGATTTGAGTTATATAAACTTTTTTGTTATTTATTTTTGTTATTAGGTCAGTGAGGTTATTTATATCTTCTCTAGAGTCATAAATAATTAAATTAGATTTAGGTCTATTTTTTTTAAAAAATTTTACTAGTGCTTGGCCTGTTAGGCCTTTTCCGATTATTAGAGTATGCATAATGTACGGTGCTTTATTGCAGAAAAATTATTGATATTATTATAACGCATTATTTTGAATAAGAATCTTGATAGATTCTGGTAATTTACTCACCTCTGGCAATGACAGCGTTGGGTATGGTTTTGCGTAAGGTGAGTAATTTATTTTTCAGAAGTTGCTTTTTTATAATATTGAACCCCAAGTTTGATTCTAGATCTGTCATTTTTAAGGCGCCATCTATTTGTGTCTCTAAGAGAATATACGCAGCCACAGTATTCTTGCTGATAAAATTCTTCTTCTTTAGATAAAGTGATCATACGCTGTGAGCCGCCTAATTTACGCCAGTTATAGGTCCAGTAAATCATATTTGGGTATTTGTTGGCTGATTTTATGCCAGCTTTATTAATTTGTTCCATATTTTTCCATCTAGAGATACCAAGGGAGCTTGATATAACAGGAAAGCCGTTCTCGTGGGCATATAGGGCGGTTCTTTCAAAGCGCATCTCAAAACACATGGTACAGCGAATGCCACGTTCAGGTTCATCCTCCATGCCTTTGGCGCGCTCAAACCAATTATCTTTATCATAATCAGCATCTATAAATGGTATGCTATATTTTTGGGCGAATCTGATATTTTCTTCTTTACGAAGTTCATATTCTTTTAAGGGATGGATATTGGGGTTATAGAAGAAAATGCTATAATTTATTTCATTTTCGAGCAATTTTTCCATAACAGCGCCAGAGCAAGGGGCGCAGCATGAATGTAATAGCAATTTTTCTGCTTGATTGGGTAGTTTAAGTTTTTGGCTGGTATCTGTGTTAATGTCTTGGTTCATGTCTATGCTCATATCTAAATCATAATCTTTTAATATAAATAGTATTTAAATTTAGACTTATCATAGCAATAATTTTGGTTAATTTCACTTTGTATAGGCAAAGCAATCCAAAATAACGACTGCCGTAATCGCCGCATGCCTGCGAAGGAATATCGTGCGTAGCGCGTATCTATTTTTAAAATCGATGTAATAAAATTTAGTAAATACCAGGTATTTTGTCTAGTTTTCCATAAAAGTCTGGATCTGCATGCTCATTCAAAGACCTATAATCTTCAGGTTTTAGTCCTTTAAACAAATCATCAGGGTTAATTGGTATAAGCGTCTCTAATGTTCTTGTTGGGGCTTTTGAGTAGGATGATATATCGGGGAAATTTTCTATTATTGCGTCATGATTGGCAAATGTTAGGGGTGGGCCTAGTGCTTCTGGTCCTACTTTTAATGGTCTTTGTTGCTGTTGTTGAATTAAAAATGTAGTGGTTTGATATATAAACTTTACCCATGCCCTTAAAATCTCAGGCGATATATTAAAGTGTTGCATTTGGTCTGCTATATTTTGAATAACTTGTTTCTTCTCGTGAGTGCTTGCAGGATCGTTAAGGGTACTTATTAATTTATATATAATGTTTCTTATTATTGCTTGGTCTTGGGTGGGGATAATATTTGTCGGTGTAACTTGGCTCATTTGTTTAAAACTTTTTTATTTATATTATTATTATTATATGATTATATCAACATTAAGTTTTGTTTTTTTATTTAATATTTCCTGGAGTTATTACAACCATAATGATTTTATTCAGATCATGCTTATCAAATTGGTTTGTGTATGCTGCCAGCTTGCTATTTGCTCGCAATGATTATTGGCTCAGTCTTATTAAAAGAGACTGGTTACAAAGCTTGTTATGAAATGGCTTAGTCATAAGCTTTCTGTAATTTAATTAGTTTTTTGTAATTTAATTAAATGACGGTGTTCACCCTTTTTTAAATTAGCTAGAGGATATGTTTCCATGTTCCAGTTAGAGTAATTGCTTTTAAGCTCTAGCTGCTCTTGTTTTATGTTCTCTAATTTTGCTTTCATAAGATAAATTGCGCCATCTTTTTTTAATAAGTGCGAAGTTAAATCTAAAAAT
>CAJQSL010000043.1 GCA_905612315.1 uncultured Francisellaceae bacterium | reverse complement strand
ACACATGCTCACACTCAAGAGCGACAGCTACTTTTTGTGGCTCTTCAACAAACTTATCTAAACAAATAGCGCATATCTGAGTTTCATCTTCAACCTTGAGCTCATCAAGCCCTTCTACACCTAAAGCATTAATTCGTCTATTAACAAACTCTCTAATATTTATATTAATATTAAGAGAGTTTATCGCTACAGGGTCCAAGTTTACTTGTGGCCGTCGCCAACCAAGACTAAAAGCCCCATCTTCGTCAGTACACACAAAGAGGCAACACGCGAGACACCCAACTATACAACAAAGAATTAAAAAATCTAAAGCCGATCGAGTTTTTTGATTATTATGTTCTTCATTCGGTGATTTACAAAATCTTAAATAATTTAAACTGCAATTTTGATATGTACTATTAAAAGGAACGCTAAATTCTAAATAGTTATTACAATAATTTTCTAACTCGCTTTGTCGTTGTCTTTCACATATGGCCTGGTAGTTATTATAAGCTAGCTTTAGGCCAGTCTGGTTAGACCCGCTTAGTGTATGCTCATCAAACATAGAAATTAAACACTGGCATATAAATTGAGAAAGGCTTTGTAAATCTTGTGCGTGTCTGAAGGACCCTGGAGAATCTGACATATAAACTACCAACTATTCTTAATATTTTTTATATTTATAATTTTTATTATTCAATATTATATTGCCTTTTAATAATTGACTCTACCTTAATATTAAGTAAACTTAATCCTGTTGCTAAAACTCGTATTTAGCTAAATATATTTAAAATAAAATTTTTACTATTAACTTATTTTCAAGGTGTAAATGTTATGAGCTATCAATTATCTCCAGGCAAAAATCCTCCATCACAAATTGATGTGATTATAGAAATCCCAGCTTTTAGTGAACCTGTTAAATATGAAGTTGATAAAGACGGCGGTTGTTTACGGGTTGATAGATTTATGGCTACCTGCATGCAATATCCATGTAATTATGGTTATGTACCGGATACTTTAAGTGAAGATGACGACCCAGTTGATGTATTAGTCGTAACCCCGCATCCATTACGCCATGGTTGCGTAATAGCTGCAAGGCCATTAGGAATGCTGGCTATGACTGATGAAAAAGGCCCTGATGCTAAAATATTGGCCGTGCCTGATGATAAATTATGCGCTTTATATCATGATGTTAAAACCTTAGATGATTTACCTAAGTTATTATTGGATCAAATTGAGCATTTCTTTACTAACTATAAAGCTTTAGAAAAAGGAAAATGGGTTAAAGTTGATGGCTGGCGGGATCTGGCTACGGCTGAACAAGAGATTATGGATAGCATTGCTCGGGCGAAGTAGGAGCGGTTCACAGGCGACAGCCCAGCCGCCATGGTTTAATAGTGGCAATCCCCATGGGCCTTAGCGTTGTGAAGTTGCCTTTGCACGTGTAATGTGGTATAATAATGGAGCTTATTAAAGCTGGCATGAAATATATGCATCAGCTTAAGGAATGAATTAATCGTAAAGGAGTACGAGCGATATGGGAGCTGAGGTCAACACGTATAGGGAAACGCAGGAGGCGCTCAAGCGTTGCGCACAAGCGCTTTGGGATTCGGAACCGGCGTATGCGGCTATTTGTGCCCAACTAATTGCGCAAGCCAGCGGCGCGCTTGCGAAGATTGACTCGTTGCCGCCCGGAACGGTTACGCTCGATGTTGTACGAACACGCCTCGGCCCCAGCTTGCCAAACCCGACCCAGATGTTTAAGTATGCGGCGACGAAGCGGCGCGCGGCGGCCGAGGTTAGGCAGTTTCTGGCAACCCTCCCCGCAAAACAGGAGGCACTCGACTTGGTTGCGGCTTTAAAGGCGAGCCTGGAATCGTATCGTGCCCTGGGCCCGGTGCGTGGCATGCTGAAGGCGCTGTTTGAGAAGCAAACGGGCATTTTGGTTGCAAAATGCGATGAGGGAGTCGAGCGGCTCACGCGGCACCCGGTCGGCCTGGCGGCACCGGCTGTGACCCGGACGGACCCAGACCCACCCCGTGGCGGTGCGGCCCCGGCGGGCGCGGCAGCGACAACAGTGGCCACAGCAGCGCCTACAGAGCTCCAGGCAGACGCTGGGTCGGCAGCGGCGGACCCCGTGGCACCTGGAGAGGTACGTAGGCAGCCGCCCGTCGCGCCCCTGTTGTTACGGCGGATTCAGGGACACCGAGCTGCACCGGAGCACGACGCCGGGACGGGGGCGGGCGATGGCGGTGTTGCCGCGAAGGCCGGCCCGAGCGGTATGGTGAAGAAGCACGTAGAGGGTAACCTGAAGACCACATACGTCGGGAAAGACACATGGCGCGATCCCATGACTGCAGTGGGAGTGGGAGGAGCGGGACTTGCTTTGGGCAACCTAACCCTCCCGTTTTGTACGACGCGGTGCAAGTCAGCCGGCGGGTGTGTTGTAGCAAAGAACTGACTGTAAGTTAAATCATTCCCCGCCCTCGAGCCACGCTAGGTAGAAGGAGTGCGGTTTTCTTGTATATACAATCTCCAAAAACACCGAATAACAATCAATCGATTTAAGTTCGGCTTGCTCATAAAGCCGTTTTTGTTTGTGCTTGTATATATAAAGTATAGATGTGTTTTTTTATTTTGTCTTTGTAGTTTTTATCACCCCAACCCGAAGCTGATATTACGCGCCCTAGTTGCAATTGGCACAAGATTGCCACGTCGGCTGACAGCCTCCTCGCAACGACAAAAAAAGGAGTCGTTGCGAGCGGGACTAATGTCACGCGCGGCAATCTCCCACCCGAAGCTGATATTACGCGCCCTAGTTGCAATTGGCACAACACTTCGTTACTCGCAAAAAAAAAAGCCTTTCCCTCTACTAAGAGAGAAAGGCTTTTCAAATATAAAATTAAGAGACCAGGGCCTCAATAAAAATTTAAGAATCAGCTTCGTCTTTTTTATCTTTGCCGGCTTTATCAGCTTTATCTTCAGGCTTAGCAGCTTCTTCAGATTTTTCAGCTTCTTCAGATTTTTCAGCTTTCTTAGCCTTAGCAGGTTTTTTCGCTTCAGCTTCTGAATCATCTTTAGCATCAGCCTTCTTGGCTTTGGCCGCAGCTTTAGGCTTATCTTCAGACTCTTCTTTTTTATCAGCTTTCTTCTCAGTCTTAGCTTTAGCCGCAGGCTTTTCAGCTTTAGCCTTAGTTTCTTTAGTCATCTTCTCTTTGATAAGATCCCCTAAAGTTTTAACACTTGGCTCTTTAGCTTTTTCAGCCTTCCTTGAAGGTCTCTTCGCCTTAACGTCTTTTTCTTCTTTTTCGTGCATTGCTCTAACTGAAAGGTTTAGCTTGCTGTTTTTACGATCTACCCCAATAAATTTAGCCTCTAACTCATCACCAACGTTAAATTGGTTTCTAGGATCAGCTACTTTATCTACAGAAAGCTCGGAAGTACGAATATAACCTTTAGCCCCGTCGGCTAGCTCAACCTCAACGCCTTTTTCATTTACATTAGTTACTTTAGCTAAAAGAGGTTTGTTTTTGTCTTCCATATCAACATAAGTATTGAATGGGTCGCTCTCAAGCTGCTTCAAGCCAAGAGAAATTCTTTCTCTTTCAGAGTCTATGCTAAGTACAACAGCTTCAACTTCATCACCTTGCTTATAATCTTTGATAAGATTTTCTCCAGGCTGATTCCAAGATAAATCAGATAAATGGATTAAACCATCAATTGAACCTGTAAGCTCAACAAACAAACCAAAATCAGTTGTTGATTTAATCACACCCTTAACTTTATCGCCAGTACTGTATTTCATTGAAAAATCTTGCCAAGGATTTTCCGCACACTGCTTAATACCCAATGAAACCCGACGACGCTCTTGATCTATATCTAAGACTTTAACTTCTAGCTCTTGCCCAACTTCAACTAATTTATGCGGATTAATATTTTTATTGGTCCAGTCCATTTCAGACACATGAACAAGCCCTTCTAAACCATTTCCTAAGTCAATAAAGCAACCATAGTCAGCAACGCTAGTAACAGTTCCTTTAACCTTGTTACCAACAACAACATTGCTATTAGCATCGACCCAAGGGTCTTCACTCATTTGTTTAAGACCTAAAGAAACTCGCTGTTTCTCAGGATCAAATTTCAATATTTTAACTTGAACTTCATCACCAATATTTAATAACTCTTTTGGATGACGAATACGACGCCATGACATATCAGTGATATGCAATAAACCATCAACACCACCTAGATCAATAAATACACCATAGTCAGTTAAGTTTTTAACATAACCTTTAATAACCTGACCTTCTTGTAAGCTTGCAAGTAGTTCTTCACGCTCACCACTTGTGCTTTCTTCAATAATAGCTTTTCTTGATACGACTACATTGTTAAATTTATCATCCATTTTAACAATTTTAACATCGACAGTGTCGTCTATATCAATAGGAAATTCCCTCATAGGACGAACATCAATCAATGAACCTGGCAAGAAGGCTTTAACTGAGTTTATATCTACAGTTAAACCACCCTTAACTTTACCAATAACCCTACCAGTAACTGTTTCGTTATCTTTAAAAGCAACTTCAAGATCACGCCATACTTCAGCACGTTTTGCTTTATCTCTTGATAGTCTGGTTTCACCAAAGCTATCTTCAACGGCACTAAGAGCAACAAGAACTTTATCACCAATTTTTACTGTTAGCTCACCATTAACATCCTGGAACTGCCCAATTTGCAACCATGATTCTGATTTCAATCCTGAATCGATTAAAATATATTCATCTTCAATTTTTATAACCTCTGCCTCTAAGATAGAACCAATTTTCATATCCACAGACGTTAAACTTTCTTCAAATAATTCTTCAAAGCCTTTGCTCATTTTAATATCACCTTAACAAATATTAGTATTTGTTTATTTAATTAATCTTCACTTGAACATTAAGCTAATCTAGAATTTAATCTTGAGTTATCTTATTCACATGTTCAAGCACCCTTTTCTGAACTTGTGTTACGCTTAAATCAGAGGTATCGATGATGATAGCATCGTCAGCAGGCTTTAATGGAGACACTGAACGAGACCTGTCTCGATCATCTCTAGCTTTAAGGTCACACAAAATCGACGACATTTTAGCACTTATATTTGCCTGGGACAACTGTTGATAGCGCCTATTTGCACGCACTTCATCAGAAGCCGTTAAAAATAATTTTAAATCAGCTTCAGGAAAGACAACTCTTCCCATATCCCTGCCATCAGCAACTAGATTCTTAGGTGCGCCAAAACTTCTCTGTAAATTATATAAGGCAGACCTAACTTCTTGTTTTTGCGCAAAAAAAGATGCTTTCTTGCCGCACTCTTCTGATCTAACGTAATCAGTTACATCATCACCATTTAATAACACACTCACCCCCCACTTCGGATGCGGCGGATCAGTTCTAAACTCAATTTTAAAATCTTTAATCTTATTTACTAATTTATCTTGAAGAACATTTTGCAAAATGTTTTCATCTTTTTCTGATTTTTCTAAACCTTCTGGCTCTAGCCCTAGACTATTTGCATAATATGCAACCACTCTATACAAAGCCCCCGAATCTAAAAAACTCCATTTCAAATGCTTTGCCAAAAACTGCGACAAAGTCCCCTTGCCAACACCACTTGGGCCATCAATTGTTATAATGTGTCTTAATGTATCAACCATGTTTTATCTCAAAATCTTTCATAAAATTAACTAAAGCTTCAGCTCCTTCTAAAGACATCGCATTATACAAACTTGCCCGCATTCCACCTAAAGCTTTGTAACCTTTTAAATTAAATAAATTATGTGAATCAGCTTGGGATAAAAACAAAGCCTCAAGCTCATGTTTTTCACTATCACTTAATCCTAACTTTGTGTTATCTATAAAAAATGGAACATTCATGCGTGATCTACAAGGTTTGGCAATATTATTTACAAATAAATCAGATTTATCAATACAATCATATAATAAATTAGATTTAACTATATTTTTCTTTGAAAAGGCTTCTACCCCACCATTTTTCTTAACCCATGCAAATACCCTGCTAGCCATATAAATAGCAAAAGTATTTGGTGTATTTAAAACACTCTCTTTTGCAATAATAGATTTATAATGCCTAGTTTTTTCGATATTAAATCGAGCTTTATCTAATAAGTCTGATCTAGCTATCACAATACTTAACCCGCTTGGACCAATATTCTTTTGTGCACAAGCAAAGATAACCCCATATTGGCTAATATCAATAGATCTAGATAAAATATTTGAGCTCATATCAGCAACTATCGGCACGCCTACGCTTTTTGCATTCGCATAAATTTTACTAATATCATTAAACTCAATTCCATCTACAGTCTCATTATTAGTAAGGTAAAGGTAACTTGAATCAGGATTTATACTAAAATCTTGCTCACAAACAGCTCTTTGATCAACCTCAATTGCCTTTGCATTTATAAACTTATTAGCATACTTAAATGCAACCCTACTCCAATACCCAGTTAAAGCATAATCAGCCGTATCATCCATATTAGATAAGTTTTTAGGAATATCACTAAATTGCTCAGAGGCGCCACCTGAAATAAATGCTATTTTGTAATCATCTGGGATATTTAATAACTCGCGTAATAAATTATGCGCATCATGCACTATCTCCATAAATAAATCACTGCGATGACTAATAGATAGGATAGACATCCCTGAATTATTATAATCTATTAGCGCCTGCTGAACTTCTAATAAAACTTCATTAGCAATCACAGCAGGGCCCGCGCAAAAATTAAATTTATTCTTCAGTTGCATCATCTATTGCATCATCTTTTGTATCATCTTTTGTATTATCTATCGAATTATCAGATGACTCATCTGAGTTTTGATTTTCTTGAAGCTCTTGAGATCCTTGAGGCTCTTCCTCAGAAATAACTTCTTTAACCTGCTCTGCTCTTACAAGCTTGGATCCAGCATCTAGATTGATTAACCTTACCCCTTGTGCATATCTTGACAAGCAGGATATTTCACTAGCTGAAGTTCTAACCATAACCCCACCTGAGGTTATTAGCATTAGATCATCATTATAAGAAATAGGAGATGCACTTACTGCAGGCCCATTTCTACCTGATGTAATAATTGCTTGAACACCTTGACCACCACGCCCAATTCTTCTGAAATTACTGGTTTTAGTACGTTTACCATAGCCTTTTTCCGTAGCAAGTAAGACTTCACTATCTTCAGATTCAACTATCATTAGTGATATTATGTGTTGATCAGCTTTAAGACGCATACCCCTAACACCCCTAGCGGTTCGACCCATAGCCCGAACTTTATCTTCAGCAAATCTAATAGCCTTACCCGAATTAGAGAACATCATTATATCTTTAGTGCCATTGGTTATATCTACGCCAATTAGCTCATCACCCTCATCAAGCTCTACCGCTCTAATGCCACCTTGTCTTGGTTTAGAGAATAACTCTAAAGGTGTTTTCTTAACAGTTCCAGCTCTAGTTGCCATAAATACAAATTTATCTGCGACATCTGCGCTCTCAAATGATTTAACTGATAACATTGCTGATATATGCTCATCAGCATCAAGAGTTAATAGGTTAACCATAGGTCTGCCACGCGATGTTCTACCGGCTTGTGGCAATTGATATACTTTTAACCAGTAAATTTTACCAATCGAGCTAAAGCATAATAAGTTAGTGTGAGTATTGGCTATCAATAAATTAACTATATAATCTTCTTCTTTAACTGCTGCAGCTTTTTTACCTCGACCACCTCGATGTTGCGCCTGGTAATCTGTTAATGGTTGCGATTTCACATATCCTGTATTTGATAATGTAACTACCATATCTTCTTCAGTAATTAAATCTTCAACGGTTAGATCATGTTGTGAAGATACAATCTGAGTTTGGCGCTCATCCTGATATTTTTCTTTAATTTGTAATAATTCATCTTTAATTACCTGCATCAATTTTTCATGTGATTCTAAGATGCTTAAAAGCCCTTTAATATTATCAATTATATCAACATACTCATTAAAGATTTTATCTTGTTCTAAGCCTGTCAGCTTGCTTAATTTTAACTCTAAAATAGCATCAGCTTGTTGCGGCGATAATCTGTATTCGCTATCTACAACTCCATAAATAGATGGCAAATCTTGTGGCCTTATGTCACCAGCGTTAGCTTCAATCTTAGCTAATAACTGTTGCACACTGCCTAATTTCCAATTCTTTTGTAATATAGAGTCTTTAGCTTGGGCTGTTGTTTGCGCAGCTTTAATTAAAGTTATCATCTCATCAATATTATTAAGCGCTATACCTAAACCTTCTAACAAGTGACACCTTGCACGAGCTTTAGCTAGCTCAAAAATAGTACGACGCGTAACTACAGTTTGCCGATGGCCAATAAATGCATCTAAAATTGCCTTTAAATTAAGGGTACGCGGCTGATTATTAACCAAAGCTACCATATTTATACCAAACACAACCTGCATCTGGGTTTGGGTATATAAATTATTTAATAAAACTTCAGCATTTTCACCCCGGCGTACATCTATAACTACCCGCAAGCCGTCTTTATCTGATTCATCTCTTAGCTCAGAGATGCCCTCTATATGTTTATTTTTAACTAGCTCGGCTATCTTTTCGATTAATCTTGCTTTATTAACTTGATACGGCAGCTCTGAAATTACAATTCTCTGGCGGCCATTGTCTTTATCTACAACTTCGGCCTTAGAACGAATATGAATTCGACCTCTGCCAGTTTTATACGCTGAAATAATACCAGCTCTACCATTAATTATACCTTTTGTTGGAAAATCAGGCCCTGGTATGATTTCCATTAGCTCATCAATCGTAACATCAGGGTTATCAACAACTTTTATGCAAGCATCGATAACTTCACTTAATCTGTGAGGCGGTATATTTGTTGCCATCCCAACAGCAATACCTGATGAGCCATTTACTAATAAATTTGGCACTCTGGTTGGTAAAACTTCAGGAATTTGTTCTGTTTCATCATAGTTTGGATGAAAATCAACTGTGCCTTTGTCTAGATCTTTAAGTAGTTCATGCGCTAAGTGCGACATTCTAACTTCGGTATAACGCATCGCAGCTGGAGAGTCTCCATCAATTGAGCCGAAGTTACCTTGGCCATCAATCAATACATATCGCATTGAAAATGGTTGCGCCATCCTAACGACTGAGCCGTATACTGGGCCATCACCATGCGGGTGATATTTACCGATTACATCACCGACTACTCTAGCAGATTTTTTATGCGGCTTGTTGGAGTCATTTCCTAACTCTTTCATCGCAAATAAAACCCTTCTGTGTACAGGTTTTAATCCATCTCTAACATCAGGCAAAGCTCTACTTACAATTACGCTCATAGCATAATCTAAGTAAGATTGTTTTAACTCCTCTTCAATGCTTATTGGGGAAATATTATCTGATAAAGATGGTGCTGGAGCTTCTGGTGTATTTGGAAAATCCGGAGTGTCAGGCATAAATAAACTCTCTTTTGTTTTAGCAAATTAATTTAAGAAATTAAAAATTCTAAAGATTTTATAATAAAACAAAAGTATAACACAATTTTGCAAATAATTTAGGTGTTTTTGGTATTTACTCACCTTACGCACTCCAATGAAAATCAAATATCAAAAAGACTTAAAACAAAAACTAGTCGTTGCGAACGAGCCGTCAGGCGAGTGTGGCAATCTCCTACATAACTGCGGTTGATTTAGTAAATTATAGGCGTAGCAATTGGAAGGAGATTGCCACGCTCGCTAACGCTCACTCGCAACGACTGCATTGGGTTATTTTTTATGCTAGGGTGATCTTATTTTTTTGCATGAATTTATACTTGTGCTTAAGGTAAGTATTTACTAACTTAAAAAAACCACGCCCTTTTTGGCTAGCATTAGCAGTATTGATGCTTAAAAAGCTCATGCCATAACTTAAATAACCACACTCAAAACATCCGCGGCTTTATGAGCAAGATGTAATTTAAATAATTGCATTGCAGATATGATTATTTGAATTTTTATAATAATGCGCCTTTATCCTTATCATCTGATTCTTCGCAT
>CAJQSL010000042.1 GCA_905612315.1 uncultured Francisellaceae bacterium | reverse complement strand
CTCCAAAGATGTATGTGCGGAGTAGGGTTAGGATGAGGGGACCCAAACTGCAACCATCTTCAGGTAAGTTGGCTTCTAAATAACATGTAACTAAAATCCACCAGGGTGGCTTCCATTATAGTCACTAAAGTGTATTTCATTCACCGTTCTTTTCTTGTTATCAAGCATAGCTTTCAAGGCAGCTTCAGGGTCTATAATTCTAGGATAAATCCTAAGAGATAGAAAATCACTTATAGGATTGGTAGGGTCACAAATATCTTTTGTTATTTCTATTGCCGCACTAAATTTATCTAAGCATATTTTTCTTTCTTGATCTATTAGCCACTGAATCTCAAGTAGGTTCTCTCCATAGTTCTTATCATTAATGGGAAGTTCGCGCTTTTGTTGCTCTAAAGCTGTCATCTTTGGAGTAATATCAAATTTAACTGTTTCAGCATTGGTCATTATGCGCTTAGCCTCTTCATCAAATATCTGATCAAAAACACTATTTATTTTTACAGGAGAACCATCTTTTGAACATATATCAATATCATTTTTACGCATTTGATAAATCTGCGTACGTGATATTTCAGCAGTGGCAAGATCTTCCATAAACCTTTGGGTGTAAATAGTTGTTTCTTCTGGATCATAACCAATACCAACGGCGCCATTACCATTTAACCAAGCAATAGTGTATTGCAATGTTGCGCTTATGTTAGTGCGCAAACCATCTTCTGTTAAATTGGTTGTGGCATTTAAAGAAGGATCAACTTTTAATAAATCATCCGCTGTAACTACAGACTCTGCATATTTAGCTGTTGCAATCTGGTTTTGAGCTCCTTTAAGCTCTGTTTCAAATACTTTTTTAAGAGTTGGAACTAAATCTGGGTGTGCAGCCCATGCGCCATCAAAGCCGGATCTTGCTTCATTAGTTTTATCTTGAGTTATTTGGTTTAAAATGCCTTTGTTTATTTCTTCTAGTTCAGCTTTGATGTCAGCATCTAGGCTATCTAGAACTTTCATTGGCACATTAGCGCTCATGCCACCCATAGCGTGAATTTCTCTTTTATGACAAGTTTGCACTAATAAGTTTGCGTAGGCTTGCATAAAAGATGCCTGCATTGTGACAAGTTTTCTATCAGGAAGAATTGATGATTTATCATTGCATAAAGTTTTAATAAAACTAAATATATAATCCCAGCGACCACAGTTTAAGCCGGCAATAGAATCTTTTAGAGCATAAATAATAGCATCCATTTGAAAAGCTGCAGGTAGCGTCTCAATTAAAACTGTTGAGCGTACAGAGCCTTTTGGAATAACAAGTTTATCTTCCGCATTTGCGAATACTTCTGACCACCACTTAGCCTCTTGATGGTGCTCAAGTTTAGGTAAATAAAAATAAGGGGCGGAGCCTTTTTCAAGCAAGGTCCTTGCGTTATGGAAAAAATAAAGTGAAAAATCAACCAGTGAGGCTGGAACCGGTTTTTCATCAACCCAGAAGTGCTGGTCGGTTAAGTGTAAGCCTCTAGGTCTAACTAATAGCGTTGTTTGGTGCTCGGGCATTGTTTGGCCTCTGTTGGTAAGAGTACCTTTATTCGCATTTAATAAATTAATTTGCCCTGCAATAGCATTGGTTAAGTTTGGAGCAGATGAGTCTTCAAAGTCAGACATATAGCAATCAGCGGCTTTACAGCCGAAAGAATGAAAGACCATATTGGCACTATCGGCAGGTCCTGTTAATTCTATATGTCTTTGTTGTAGGTCAGTTGGAATTGTTGGTCCTGTCCAGTTTGGATCTTCGCCTTCTGGAAGATAATCTTCTGGTCTTAATATTGATAACGGTTGTTTGTTATTAGCTATGTTTGCATCAATATCTTTTTGAAACTTTACCCTATTTGCAAGGTGGTTAGATAATGGTTCACGGTGCTCTCTTACTATTTCTTTTAGAAATTCACAAGCTGGTGGTGTAAGGATAGTTTGTTTGTGTTCAGTGTCTATTTTGCCATATATTTCAAGTCCACTTACGGGTGAAAATTTTGTTGTTGTACTTGGAATAGATGCGTTTGATGAAAAAAATGCACTGGCAGATTTGTGCATATTTGATCTAGATAATTTAGATAAGCGTGAAAGGCTAGCTAGATATGACATTTTATAACTCCATATTTATTATTATTATTTTTAAAGTTAGGTTATTTTATTTTTAAAGCAAAATCCAGTTTTTGTTTTGGTTATATTATATATTTATAATGTTTTTTTAATATTCCCTTAATATTTCCTTAATGTTTGTTTGATATAATAGTTATAGGAATTAAGGATAAACTCATTTTGAGACAAGGAAGCACATATCTTCTATCTTATATTAGTCTTAGCTTAAGTTTCTCAGTTTAATTTATTAATATATAAATTAAACGTATACTTGCTTAAAATATTTTGGTAGTATTTTTTTTAATCAAATATTTTTTGATGCTATTTTTGAATTGATTTTTTAGTTGACTATGGAATATACACAATTAGGAGTAAATAAATGTTAATACTTACAAGAAAGATAGGGGAAACGGTTATTATAGGTGATGAAATCACTTTTACTGTTTTAGGAGTTAAGGGTAATCAGGTTCGTGTAGGAATAAAAGCTCCTAGAGATGTTTCTGTACATCGCGAAGAAGTGTATATGAGAATTCATGATGATGCCGTATTTGGTCTAAGTGGAGCCACTGAAGAAGTTATTGATGATTAATTTAATTTAATTTAGATTTAAACAAGACCAACAATAGAACCATTTCGAATAGAGATGGTTTTTTTTTGATCTATTTTTTGATCTATTTTTTGATCTATTTTTTGATCTATTTTTTGATCTATTTTTTGATCTATTTTTTGATCTATTTTTTGATCTATTTTTTGATCTATTTCTATACCTATTTCTTGCTCTATTTTTTGATCTATTTCTATACCTATTTCTTGCTCTATTTCTTGCTCTATTTCTTGCTCTATTTCTTGCTCTATTTCTTGCTCTATTTCTTGCTCTATTTCTTGCTCTATTTCTTGCTCTATTATATTAAGGCTTAATTCACCATTGTTTGTTATGCCATTATGAATCCCGGTTAATATTACATCTTTGCCATGTATTCTGGTTTTTATTACTATTTTCTTTTGAAAGTATTGGTCTTTTATGTTCCATGATTCTAATAGCTTATTAATTTGATTTTCTTGTTCTTTCTCTTGGGTTTTGTTTTCGGTTTGCTCTTGGGCTTGAGAAAGGTAAGTTTTATATTTATTAATATTTTTTATTATATTTGTGATGATATCGCATTTATCTATTTTTCTTATTTTTTTTGTATTTATATTTGAGTTTTTACAGATCTCAGTAGTTAAGTCAGTAAATGGCTGATCAATAATAATATTATTATCTTTATTATTAGGAGAGTTAATATTAATTCCTATGCCAATTAAGGCTGACAATAGGTTTGATTGATTGCTTGAGTAAGTGGGCGAGGGAGGCAAAGTTTCAATTAAGATGCCACCAATTTTTTTATGATTAATAAATAAATCATTAGGCCATTTTAAATTAACTTTTATTTCAGGGTGCAAAGTTTCAATAGCTATTGATGTGGCTAATGCGCTAATTATAGGAAGCGCCAGTAGCTTTGATTGGTGCAGCTCGACCTTAAAGGTAAGATATATATTACCAACTGCAGGGGAGTGCCACGTTTTTCCTTTAGTGCCGACTCCATTTGTTTGTTGTTCTGCAATACATATTTTAAGCTCAGAACAAGGATTATCTTTGATATGAGATTTAAAAAATTTATTTGTAGATGATATAGATTCAAATACTTCGATATTTTTTTTAACTAAATTTAGTTTTTTACAAAGCTTATTTTTAAAATCCAAATTTGATATGTTCATATTTCCTCATTTTATGCACTAATGTATTAATGCCTTTGTTTTGAGTTTGAATAATTATAAAAATTAACCGTGCTCTAAAGCAAGCTTAATTACTCACCTTCCGCGCTCCAATAATAATCAAATATCGA
>CAJQSL010000041.1 GCA_905612315.1 uncultured Francisellaceae bacterium | reverse complement strand
AGGCGAACTCAACATGGTCATCGGGGCTCGTGGCAGCAGAACACAACGCAGTGCAAATAAACCCTGTAGCAATAAGTGATGCCAAATTAAAAAATTTCATAATCAAATCCTAAAATATAAAGTTATCGTTGAAAATGTTGCGGTCAGAGATAAACAAAAAAATCTCAACCCTAAGTTAATTGTAGTATTTTTTTAGAATATAACAAGAAGAACCAGATAATGCTTGGAGATAGCAAACCAAAAGTAGTCATTGATTTATGTATTTATGAGAATGTTGTAAAGCTTTGTTGCAATCTCCTGTCATAAAAGTTAGGGTGCGCAGCTTGAATTTAAATTTACGGAGTTTTATATATAAATAATTAGTCATAAATTCTTGTTTATATTAATAAGGCAAGAATTTAATGGTTGTATTTGTTAATATATTGTTAATGTTTCTTAAGTAAATTCTGATAGCAATCTTTAAAAGGATTGCTTTTTATACAAGTTTATTAATTAGTAAAAATGGAGAATATTATGAGTGAAATAAATATATCAGGATTGGACAGGGCAGATTTATTAGCTGCGCTATTTAATGCATCAAAACCTTTGGGATTAGGATTTTTAGACTCAGGGAGCCAAAATCCTATGACTAAAGCCGACGCGCAAATAGAGATCTCAGAAAGTACTGGCTTATATTTTGATTATGTTCGGGGTAGAGTAATTAAGTGTGATCTTTCTGGTGATACGCTTCGTGCAGGATCCTATAATAGAAATAATGGTCCTGGTGCTGCAGAAGCAGTAGTTGATTCGGTAAGGCAAGGGATAACTATGGCATCTAGAGTATCTCAACCTACAAACCGGGTAGAAGAACTTGCTGCTGCCGGGCGTGCAGAAGAAGCTGTTAGAGCTGCAGATGCTTTAATTGTCTTTAGTTTGGCTGCTGAGGGTTCATCAGCTGCAGAAGACACCTCTGCTGCGCCGGCACCTGCACCTGCACCTGCACAGTCACTTATGAGCGGACGAACGGTAATGGTTGCATTGAGACACGAATCAACCATGGTTCCTAGAGCTATAGTTCTAACTGTAGCATTAAACTTGGAAGGCCTATGGGACGAAGGTATGGGTGGGATGCTAGCATGCTCTGATTTAGTAGAATTATGTAAAAATCCTGGTCATATTGACAAGATGCGTTCTGTTGAAAGAGAAACATTAGAGAGCTTAAGTTTACTTGGAATGGATGGTAGTATAGACGAAGCTATAAAAGCTATCGTGCTTTCCTCCTTTGATGGGGACGGTCTGGATATGACGTATGTTGGGCCTCAGAGGGCGACTGTACAGCCTGTCCTTAATTTCGGTTCAGGTAGTCAAGCAGGTGCTGCTTCAGAGAGTCAAGCAGGGCCATCTACATAGCTCTAGTTTTGCCAGGTGCTTGCATCATTAAAGCTCTCTTTCCTGTCCTAAGCGTAGGGGAGCTTTAATGAGTTGCTAAAACTTTAGCTTTAAACTTGGCTTGGCGAGTGGTTATATCCTTAACGCCACCAACCAATTGCCCACAAGCGGCATCAATATCATCCCCGCGAGTTTTGCGAATAGTTGCAGTAAATCCTTTTTCACTAAGATATCTTTGGAATTTATGAATTCTATTATTTGAAGATCTTTTATATTCAGTTCCAGGAAATGGATTAAACGGGATTAAATTTATTTTAGAAGGTAAATCTTTTAATAATTTTACTAATCCCTCAGCTTGTTCTATAGAATCATTAACTTCTTGGATCATCACATATTCCATCACGATTTCTTTGTGAGGATTTACTTCGCTATAAGCTTTACAAGCTTGAATTAACTTAGATAAATTATATTTTTTATTTATCGGGACTAATTTGTTTCTAAGTTCATCATCTGGAGCATGAAGTGATATAGCAAGTGAAATAGGTAAAGCATCTTTTAGTTTGTAAATTTCAGGAACTACTCCAGAAGTTGATAGAGTCACTTTGCGTCTTGATAAACCATAAGCTAAATCATTTAGCATTAAAGACATACTAGATACTACAGGCTCAAAATTTAATAATGGCTCGCCCATGCCCATCATAACTATATTTGTTATGCGCTGATTGGTGTTATTGCGCTTGTTTAAAACTAATAATCTTTCTGCGGCTAATCTTAATTGGCCAATAATCTCAGATGTTTTAAGGTTTCTGTTAAAACCTTGAGTTCCAGTTGAACAAAATGGGCAAGTTAACATGCAGCCAATTTGGGAGGATACACAAAGTGTGCCGCGGTTTTCTTCTGGGATAAAAACAGTTTCTATCATGTTATGGCTAGCATCATCTAGACGCATCATCCACTTGATAGTCCCATCAGAAGATGATTTTTCTAAAGCAATTTGTGGCAGCTTTAAAATAGTGTTTTCTTTAAGATAGTTGCGTAAAGACTTTGATAAATCCGTCATTTGGTCAAAGTCTTTAACAAAATGTCTATGCAGCCATTTTATGATCTGATTAGCATGAAACTTTTTGATATCTTTTTGTGCTAAAAAGCTTATTAAAGATGCATGATCTAGATCATATAAATTTATTTTATTAGTTTCCATAAACTTCATCGGATTTAAAAAAGAAGTCAGTCTCAATCTTAGCATTCTCAAGAGAATCAGAACCATGTACTGCATTAGCATCAATGCTATCTGCAAAGTCAGCTCTAATAGTGCCCGCATCAGCATCAGCAGGATTAGTTGCGCCCATAAGCTCACGGTTTTTAGCAACAGCATCGTCACCTTCAAGAACTTGAATCATAACTGGCCCTGAAGTCATAAAGCTTACTAGATCATTGAAAAAAGGGCGCTCTTTGTGAACTGCGTAAAAGCCTTCAGCTTGCTCTTGTGATAAGTGCATCATTTTAGCGGCAATAATTTTTAGACCTGCGCTTTCAAATCTTTCATAGATTTTGCCAATCACATTTTTTGCAACTGCATCAGGTTTAATTATAGAAATAGTTTGTTGCATGCTCATTACATCTCCCTTATTAACTAAGTGTAATTAAATTAAAATAAATTAAGTTGGGCAATTATATAAAATTTTATGTTAGAAATAAATGCTTATTTATTAAGATTGAGCTTTTAGTTTTCTTAGTATTTGCCGCTTATTGTAATCAAGTCTTGCAAATAAGAAGTATGCCACTGGAACTACAATTAATGAGAAAAATGTCCCGAAGAACATACCTCCGACTATTACCCAGCCAATTTGTGAGTGGCCGTTGGAGCCTGGTCCAGTTGCAAATGCTAATGGAATAGCTCCTAGAACCATCGCAAGGGTAGTCATTAAAATGGGACGAAGTCTGGTGATCCCAGCATTTTTAACAGCGTTAAATAAGGTTTCGCCGGCTTGTAAGTTTTCATTCGCAAATTGAGTTATTAAAATACCATGTTTACTAATTAGACCTACTAAAGTAATTAGGCCAATATTTGTAATCAAGTTTAAAGATCCTCCAGTAACTTTAAGAGTTGCCAGAGCGCTGATAATACAAAGTGGAACGGTAAATAAAATAATAAATGGATCGACAAAACTTTCAAATTGTGCAGCTAATACTAAATATATAAATAAAATTGATAAAACAAATAAGCCAAGCATTGTGCCACTTGAATCTAAATATTGTTGTACTAATCCTCCGTAAGCAAAGCTTTCCTCGCTTGATAGGTTTTTATTAAGCAATTTTTCCATCGCAGTGGTTATTGTATTTAAACCTACTCCAGTTGCTATAGTTGCTGTTAAATCAGCTGAGAGCATTCTGTTAAAATGGCGTATAGTTCCTTGTTTCACAGCGGTTTTTACTTCAATTAGATTGTTTAGAGGTACCATGGCTGCACTTGTGGCTGTGCTTCTAACATAAACATCATTTAGGCTAGAAAATCTTGATAGATCTTCTCTTTGCATTTGAACTTTAACTGGATAAGTTTGATTCCCTGAGAATATATTGCCGATGTGTTTTCCTGCAAAAAGTACACTTATTGTGTCTTTAACATCAACTGGTATTATTGAATAAGATGACATTTGATCGCGCTTAAAGTTAATATCCCAGACAAGATTATTAAAGTTCAAGTTGCTTCTAATATTGCTAAGCTCTGGTATCTTTTGGGCTAAAACTACAAGTTTTTGCATAGTATCATAAAGTTTATTAACTGACCCCCCAGATAAGATATGCACCTGTAGTCCTGTGCCACCACCATCAGCGCCGCCATAACTTATAGGTGGCGGGATGGATGGGCTAACGATTACACCAGCAAGGGCGTCAAGTTTGGGCCTAAGGTCATCTATTATTTCTTGGGTGCTTTTGCGTTCTTGCCATGGTTTCATGGTGACAAAGGATGTGCTGGTGAAGTTATTGTTATAGGCAATTCCTGGGGCAGTAGCATAAATTTTATTTAATTTATTTGAATATTTTTCTCTAAAGGCCAAAGATGAGCTAGGCGGGTATGTAACATTTGCGGTGAAATATCCTATATCTTCTTCTGGAATAAATGTTTGCGATGTTATTTTATATATGCCATACCCAAATATTCCTAAAACTACTAAAAGGGCTATAACAATCCACCAGCTTTTTAATAAAGTATTGAGAAGCTTTTTATACCCCTCCATAAGAGCATCGAATAATACATTTAATAATTTGCTAACATAGGGCTCTTTTTCAGAAGATGTAAGTAGGTAGGCGCACATCATAGGAGATAGTGTTAGAGCAACAAATCCTGAGATAATAACAGCTCCAGCTAGGGTAAAGGCAAACTCTCGAAAGACCCCAGCGGTAACTCCAGTCATAAATCCTGTTGGGGCATATACTGCAGCTAGAGTTATAGTCATTGCTATTACAGAAAACCCTATTTCTTTGCTGCCTTTAAAAGCTGCATCTTTTGGATTCATGCCGTTTTCAATGTGCCTGTGAATATTCTCCAGCATTACAATAGCATCATCTACTACTAAACCAATTGCCAAAATAATAGCTAAAAGCGTAATGACATTTATTGAAAACCCGCATAGCTTCATTACGCCAAATACTGAAATAATACAAACGGGAATAGTTGCAATAGGTATTAAAGTCGCTCTTATGGATCCCAAAAATAAATATATTATTATTATAACCAGGATAATTGCTTCTATAAGAGTTTTCGCAGACTCTTTAATCGCATCTTTTAAAAATATAGATTGGTTATAAGTAACTTCGGCATTGATGCTTTTAGGGAGGTTCTTTTTTATCTTATTTATAACTTTTATGGCTTCTTTGGAGACGGTAATTGGGTTTGCGCTTTTTCTTGGGCGTAACTCTAGGGTGGCTCCCCGCACTCCGTTTATTGTCATTGGAGCCATGTTTATAGTGTTTGTTCCAAGTTCCACTCTAGCAATATCTTTGAGTCTTAGTATTTGATCATTTGAGCCTTTTACGATTAGTTTCTTAAACTGATCTATAGAAGATAGCTTAGTATTAGCTTGGAAGCTGTAATTCCTTTGTTTACCGAGGATAGATCCGGCCGAAAAGTCTATATTATTATTTGTTAATAATGTTTTAACATCCGTAACTGTCACACCGTATGCTGCCATTTTCTGTGGATCTAGCCATATTCTAAGAGCATATGTAGATGCACCAAAGTGCCAAATAGCACCCATTCCAGGTACCTTATTTAGTTTGGGGGTAATGTTTTTTTCTACATAATCTAGAATTTCGGTTGGTTTTAGGGTTTTTGAGGTAAATGCTAAAATAAGAGCAGACCTATCAACTCCACCAAAGCTTATCGAGGGGGGCGGCATGTCAGCTGGCATATTGGTTGGGTCAATGCTCGATATCGCGTTTTTAATATCCCCCATAACCTGAACTACGTTTGCGCTATCGCTTAAAATTAAGCTAATACTTGAAGAGCCAACAGAGCTAGAGGATGTCATTTGTGTAATTCCATCGACACTTTGTAGTGATCCTTCAACAAACCTTGTGACTTGATTTGCCATATAATCTGCACTTGCCCCAGGGTATCCATAGCTAATTGTGGCAACTCGTTGTTCTACATCAGGGAAATATCTAATCTCTAAGTTTTCGAAGCCAATCCAGCCAAATAGGATTAAGATTAAGCTTAATACAGTTGCAAGTACTGGGCGCCTGATGCAAATATCGCATAATTTCATGATTTATTATCTTGAATTTTTAGATTTAATATTAATTAGGAGTCTAGATCATATTTATAATATGAGAAAGTTTATATTTTTTTGTTTAGTTTTTGTGCATATATTTAATTGTAACACAAGTAATATGCGAACCTATGCGAACCGAATAAACAGTTCGGAACCAACATTTAGGTTCCGAACCTGTTTTATATTGCTAAGCTCAAATTGTATCAATTTTAAGATTGAGTTAAACTAGCTTACCCAAAAATAAGATTAAATAAGTTTGTAGTTTGTTTATATGAAAGCTAAAGATATTATTAAAAATAAAATTAAAAATGATAATTTATTAAGAGCGCTAAAGGGCGAGGCTGTTGACAGGACTCCAGTTTGGATAATGCGCCAAGCAGGTAGATATTTGCCTGAATACAGAGAAGTTAGAAAAGATGTAAAAGATTTTATGCAGCTTTGCCAAACGCCAAAGCTTGCCTGTGAAGTTACCATGCAGCCAATTAGACGCTTTGATTTAGATGCATCTATTATGTTTTCAGATATTTTAGTTATCCCACATGCAATGGGAATGGATTTAGAATTTATATCAGGCAAAGGGCCAGTTTTTCATAATCCTATAACTAATAACACAGATATAGATAATCTTAAATTAATAGATCCAAATAAAGATTTATCTTATGTCCTTGAAACCATTGATTTAATTAAAACTAATTTAAACAATGAGATTCCTCTTATTGGCTTTTCAGGTAGCCCCTGGACGCTCGCCACATATATGATAGAAGGTTCGGGCTCGAAGCAATTTTCAGTAGTTAAAAAAATGGCATACGAGAGCCCTGATTTATTATTAAAGTTATTAGATAAATTAGCTGATGCTATTTCTCATTATTTTGATGCCCAAATTAAAGCAGGCGTAAATGCTTTGATGTTATTTGATACTTGGGGTGGGATTTTAGATTTAGAAAATTATAAAAATCTATCTTTAAATTTTATGGATAAAATTATCAAAAATATTAGATCAAAATATGGTGATCAAATACCTATCACAATTTTTACTAAAGGCGGTGGTTTATACTTGCCTGAACAAGCTGGTATAAATCCTGATGGAGTTGGCTTAGACTGGACGGTTAATTTAACCAGCGCAAGGGCACAGCTTGGTGAAAATATAACCATGCAGGGTAATTTGGATCCATGCGCATTATTCGCACCCAAAGATAAGCTTGAGGGCTATATAAATAGTGTGTTAGAGCAAGCCTATAAGCCAAATTCTCAAAATAAAATTAATAATAGATATATTTTTAATTTAGGACATGGCATATTGCCCCCGAGTGATCCTGGCAAACTAGATTTTTTAATAAATCAGGTACATAATCTTAATTTAATAAAACAACTATAATATAAATAAAGGAGATTATTAAATATGGCTATCATACGAGTTAAGCGGGATGCTAAAACTGGTGAGATTTTTATCGAGACTAATCTTAAGGGCAAACCATTATTAACGATACCACAGTTAAATAAAGGTACAGCTTATAGTGAGCAAGAGCGTTGGACTTTTGGTTTAAAAGGTAAGTTGCCATTTTCAATAGAGACTATCGAGCAGCAAGAGGTTCGGGCGTATCAGCAGTACACTAGATTTAATACAGATTTAGAAAAGCACATTTATTTATGTAATTTACATAGTACTAATGAGACTTTATTTTATAAATTGGTGCGTGATTACTTAGATGAGATGTTGCCAATAGTTTATACGCCGACTGTGGGTGAGGCGGTTAGGAAATATTCTCTTGAATTTAGAAAACCAAGGGGTTTGTATATAAGTTACCCAGACAGACACAAAATTCGAGAAATTCTTAAAAATAGGACCAATCAAGATATAAATTTAATAGTTGCATCTGATGCCGAAGGAGTTTTAGGTATAGGGGATCAGGGTGTTGGTGGGATGGAAATCCCAGTTGCAAAACTTATGGTTTATAGTTTGTGCGCAGGAATTAATCCGAATAATTATTTGCCTGTGTTTTTGGATGCAGGGACGAATAATAACGAATTATTAGAGGATCCATTATATCTGGGCTGGCGTCATAAGCGAGTTCGGGGTGAGGAATATGATGAGATGATGAAGCTTTTTGTTGAGGCGGTGAAAGATGAGTTCCCTGGAGTATTTTTACATTGGGAAGATTTTGGTCGTGCTAATGCCAGAAAAAACCTTGAGAGATTCCAAGATAAGCTTTGCTCTTTTAATGATGATATGCAAGGTACCGCAGTGGTTACGGTAGCGGCATTATTATCAGCTGTAAAAGCCAGTGAGTTAGATTTTATCGAGCAAAAAGTTGTTATTTTTGGAGCAGGGACAGCTGGCGCGGGTATTGCTGATGAGATATTAAAAACTTTTGTACGCTTCGGGGTATCGGAAGAAGATGCTAGAAAAAAATTCTGGTTAATAGATAGAGCTGGTTTGTTAGTTGAAGGAATGGAGTCTTTAGCCTCTTTTCAAAAACCATATGCTAGAAGTCAGGATGAAGTCGCAGATTGGCACAAGGGCGCGCATGGCATTGGCCTACATGAAGTTGTAAAGCAAGTTCAGCCTACAATTTTGATCGGATGTTCTACTGTATCTGGTGCTTTTAATGAGATGATTATAAGAGATATGGCTAAAGGTGTTGAAAGACCAATTATTTTTCCATTATCAAATCCAACAAAATTAGCCGAAGCAACTCCTGCAGATATTCTAAGATGGACAGCTAACAAAGCTTTAGTCGCAACTGGTAGCCCATTTGCTCCAGTTATTCACCCAGATGGCAAAGCAAGAGTAATAGCTCAAAGTAATAATGCATTGGCATTTCCTGGAATTGGTTTGGGTATTATTGCATCAAAAGCTAAAAAGCTTACAGATGCAATGTTGTGGGAAGCAACTATGGCTATAAGTGAGTGTGCGCCGGTGCATAAAGACTCATGTGCGCCAATTTTACCAACTTTAGGTAAAGCCTATGAAGTTAGTCAAAAAGTAGCATTTAGGTTAGCTAAACAGGCTATGAAAGATGGCGTCGCTGATGAGTGTTCCGATGAGCAGCTTTTAGAAAATATTAAAGAGCAGCAGTGGGAGCCTAAATATTATGAATATAGGTATGTGACCAAATAAAATTATTAGATAAAATAATTAGATAAAATAATATGAGCAAATATATCTTAGCAATCGAGACTAGTTCAAACTTATGCTCTTTGGCATTAATTTCTGTAGATAATGATAAAATCAAGCATATAGCAATTGAAAATTATGATGGCGTAAGAGTGCATAACAAGATGCTTATGCCGGGGATTATAAAACTTTTAAAAAATAATAATTTAGATTTAAAAGATTTAGCGGCAATTTCTTGTGGAGTTGGGCCGGGGAGTTTTACAGGCTTAAGAATTGGATGTGCTGCGGTACAAGGGTTGGCGTATTCTTTGGGTCTAAAAATTTATACTTGTTCATCTTTACGTATTAGTGCACAAAGTTTAGTTTTAAAGCATAAAAATATTAATAATAAAAAAGTTTCTGTAATTCTTGATGCGCATGCTGATGCTTTTTATGTTGGGTATTATAAAATTGAGAATAATATCGCTATAGAGGCTGAAGTTGATAAATTGCTTAGTAAAGATGAGCTGCTATATTTTTTAAAAAATAATAAAATTGATTTTTTAATTGGGGATTCAGCTATTTTATTTAAGGACTATGTGTCTGATTTTAATAAGGATATTAAAGTTTTTGAGGATGTTTTGCCAAAAGCAGATGCCTTGGGAGAGTTAGTTATTAAGTTGGATTTGCAAGAACCTGAGGAGCTTGAGATTAAGTACCTGCGTGGTGAGGGGCATTGGCGTAGGGCGGATCAATCTTAATTAAAACATATGTTCTTTATATTAATTTATAATTAAATTTGAATTATTTTACTTTTCTTGATAAAGTCTTAATTTTTCTTTGAGATAACTATGCGTAATCAATTATACATATATATTTAGAGTCCGGTGTGGCCTATATATCTGAATGTAAAATATGTGTAATTTTTAGTTTGAAGTTTAAATAAATGTTAATTAATTTTTAAGGAGATAAAAGATGTCAGGAACAACAAGAGGAATGAAAAGAAAGGCTGGCGATCTTGAAGCCGCAGCCGCACCGGCAGCCGCACCGGCAGCCGCACCGGCAGCCGCACCGGCAGCCGCAGCCGCACCGACATTCGTGTTCCGCTCACGCCAAGATGAACGCTTAGCCTATCGTATATTCAGGAGCTTCGGCTTTAAGTAATCTTTAGATGTCAATTGTTAGCTCCTCTTAAGACCCGTCTTAGTTTGTTATCAAGTTAAGTTGACAACTAACCCATAAATTGTTTTTATGCCTCAATTAATAAATTAATTTTTAGTAATTGGGGCATTTTCATATGGAAGACAAAAATAAAAAGTTATTAATCCTAATAGATGGAAGTGGTTATTTATTCCGCGCGTTCTTTGCGCTACCACCTTTTACCAGCCCACAAGGCTATATTTGTAAAAAATAATAAAATAAAAATTTCTAATTAAATTTAAATTATTTTACTTTTCTTAATAAAGTCTTAATTTTTCTTTGAGATAACTATGCGTAATCAATTATACGTATATATTTAGAGTCCGGTGTATCCTATATATCTGAATGTAAAATATGTGTAATTTTTAGTTTGAGATATTATTGAATTATGGATTAATTTTTAAGGAGAATAGATATGCCGGGAATAAAGTTGACAGTTATCACGAATGGAAGGACCGAAACCCGAGATGGCAAACCGTACAATGGTAGCATAAATGCAACAAGGTTTAAAGAACTTATTAAGCGAGGCCAGTTGAGATTAAAGCGATATGGAGACAAAGTGTTTGTATTGGTACCCTCCAAGCCACTTAGCGAGTGGGAGGTAAGCCAAGGTACATATAATAAAAAGCTCAATGGACTTGGTTTTAGACCTGTCCCTGTCCCAGGCGAAGAATTTAGTGTGTTTACGACATCGCCGGTCGATGATTTGCGCGGGATCCCAAATAGTCAGAATATAACAATTTACATTCATCTAGATGATATTGCTAAAACTGGCTGCTTGATACAACGACAGATAGGTCGTGGTATAGCCAAAGCGCCGCCCGCTCCAAGCGACGAAGCAACATTAGGATTCTTAGTTGAATTGTGGAATGAGCCAGACGATAATTGGATGAACCTTGATAGTAAGGTTGGCGGTGCTACAGCTAGAGCCGCATCCGGTGGCTCCGGTCATACAGGTAGTCCTGCTGCGAAAGGCCGTTCAGCCAAGAGAGGAAGATCTTCAGCCTTACCAGGCATAGCTCCAGCTCTAGCCGTATCTTCTGCCGCCGTCGATACCGATGATGGTGCCGCCGACCCTTCTCCTGCTAAGCGACACAGAACTATCAACGTTCCATCTGTCACATTTTTTGCAGTCGCAGGTAGAGCAGTAGGCGCAGCCGACCCTTCTCCTGCTAATCGACTCAAAACTGGTGTAAAAACTGATTCTGTCACAGATTTGCCAGACTTAGTAAAAACAGAAGATAACGCCGCCGTTCCCCTCGGTTTTTGGGGCGAACCACTCCAGAGACTTTTTGAGAGACCTAGTGGGTATGTTCCAGATGTTTTCGTAGAGGATGGGGTATCCTGTGAAACTGATGGGTCTGAGCCTAAGTGGGATGAATTGGGTGATATAGAAGACTACCCTGCTTTTTTTTGCTAAAGGAAGTGCTGGTGCTGGCAACATAGATGAACGCCCGAGTTTTTTATGTGAGTCATGTTTGTTTTTAAATATAAGCCTTGTTTTTAATTTGAACTGGGTAGTTATTTTAAAGTTTAATATAATTATGAATTAATTTTAAGGAGAGTTATTATGCCAGGTAAAAAATGCAGAGCCGAAACTGATGGAAATCCTGCAGAAGAACAGGCAAAGACATCACCTTGGGTAGATAGAGGAGGATTCCCAGCTGCTCAAATATTACGAGATAAAGAAACAACGGATAAACAGATCGAATGCCAGGCGCCGTGGAGAAATAGCTTGCCGTCCTCCGATGGTTATGAAGAAGCTGCAGAACAAGCAAGAAATCAAAAACTACTATGTTATATTGCAGATCTTTTGGGTTAGAGTTAAAAACACCTGGCCATAAACTTAAGAAATTGAAATTATAACGATAGTAGACAATTAAATTTGAGGTATTAGATATGAGTCAAGCAGGACCACAACCACAACCACAACCAGTGGCAGTGCAGCAAGCACAACAACAAGTAGTATTTGCAGCATCACCACCGCGCGGTGAAAATGACCCTAACGCAGGAAACAGCAGCACAAGCCCTTCAGCGGCCCCAGGTGCACCGTTGGGAGCTCTGGTGGTTGTAGGTAAAGTAACTCCAGCTGGCGCGGCAAGTTTAATAAGAAATCTTTTCTAAATGTAGTTTGTTATCAAGTTAAGTTGACAACATCCCCATAAATTGTTCTTATTCATAGCAGTTAAAAAAT
>CAJQSL010000040.1 GCA_905612315.1 uncultured Francisellaceae bacterium | reverse complement strand
GACTGCGGTAGGGTTTTCTCTTTTTTAATGATTTTCTTAAGTTAACGTCTATGCCCCACAGGGGGAAGGGATAAATCCATAGTTTTGATGATGCTTACTAAAAAAAACCTACCCCGCCGCCGCCGCAATTCCCAACATACTTAAAGTCCTTGGCACCTTATGCCAACAATCCCACTTATTACGATTATCCCGAATATCCGGGTCATCCTGCAATTGCGCGATGGCAGCTTTTAAACTTACCTCCCCTGCAGCAACTTTTCTGTGGGCTTTTGAAATACTTTTTCGTTTTTTAGCCAATGTTTTATAGTTAGAATCATCAGGATTATAACTTTTCATTTTATTTGAAACATACAAATAAACTGGCCTAAGAGACGCATGCTGACTTGTGTTGTCGCTTTGAGTGGAGTGATCACAAGCTTGATGAGCAGGCGCAGACTTAGGCCAAAAAACTAGGGAAGATAAAAAGTTTATAACTCTTTTAATACATTTACGTAATTTCGCAAACCTTTTTACTTGAACTTCTTTTGATATTTTAAGTTGATCTAAAATAAACCTTGATACTATAGGTAAACAAGCCGCGGTTGGGTCCGGCCCACCTATTTCTGATACGCTTTGCTCACCTTGATATAACCTTTGGGATAATAATGCTAAAATCTGCAATCCCTTAGCAGCTATATCTCTAATTGGGTTTACGATAAAATCATTTGCATATAAATCAAACTCAAAATCAAAATCATCTTCGTTTTCTTCACAAAAATTTGTTGAATATTCATCTGATTCCATTCCAACAAACAAATAAAAAGTTCGCTCTAAAGCTTTTATATCATCATGCTGAATATGCAGCTTCTCAATTTTATCTTTTAATAAATTTAATAATAAAGGATGGACTGCAACTTCACCGCCATCAGTTTGATATTCAATAACACCTGCTTTTTGAGCTGATTGAGTAACTAAAAACATCAATAAAGCACGTAAATCATTAAACTCACAAAACTGCTTAGTCAATATTTGAAACACATAACATTCAAAATCATCTAAACCCGACTCTGCGTCTGTATTTGGTTTTTGATGGTCTGTAATAGATTGATCCGCAACTAACTCCGATAAAACTCCCAACAATGCCTCCTGGCGATGTTGTACTGCACCAAAACCCTCAAGGTCCTCTGGTGATGCCATAGGCACTGTCATTGGCACTGTCATAACTATGCTCCCATTCTAACTTTAAACTTTAAAATTTCTCTTCATGCGTGTTTATCATCAATACATTTTTATAATTTATTTTTATGCTAAGATTTTTTACCTTATGCAATTTTTATTCTTCACTAAATTATTTTTCTTGGCAATAAGTAATAATAAAACTTAAGATAATAATGAGGCTTTTTTGGTTTAATAATATATTTATGTTTTACAGGGTCTTATAAAATATTCACAATAAGCACACTATGAAATTATCCTTAAAAATCAATAGGTTTATATTTGGTTTTTATCCGCGAATTAGTTGACATAGGTCAATAATAACCATATAACAAAAGGGATTTAAGGTGATAATCAGCCATATATAGGACACAAAAATAGTAAAAACAACCTAAAAGATTACAGTAAATATAGCTAAAGTCTTACAACAAAAACATCAAATATGCTATATATTTATTTATTTATTGGAGTAGAATGGGTATTGCAAGGACGCTTGGTTAACATACTTATTTTAACCAAAAAAGATTTAAACTTTTTATATAAAATAAAGGAAAATAATCATGGATGATTATCTATTAAATATCAATATTGCTGATAGCAGCATAGCTTCAAATTATTATAATGATGAAGTAATAGGTACTGAAGTAATAGATGCTGAAAATGCTAAAAAGCAAAAAGATGTAAGAGTTGCTTTAGAGCGTTTATTAGAAGCTAAAAGAGTAAAAGAAGAAACTGACTTTATTTAATGCCACTTTCGTGCATATTATAAAATCTACCCTTCTTATCTAATAACTGCTGATAAGTACCTTGTTCTATAATTTTACCACTCTCAAGGTAAATAATCTGATCAGCATCTTTAACGGTGCTTAGCCTATGAGCTATAACCAAGGTTGTACGGGTCTTACTAAGCTTATCAAATGCCGCTTGAATAGCTGCTTCGCTTGCTGTATCAAGAGCTGAAGTTGCCTCATCTAATAATAAAATTGGCGCATCTTTTAATATCGCCCGAGCTATAGCAATACGCTGGCGCTGCCCACCTGACAAACTTAATCCTTGCTCCCCTAACATAGTATCTAACTTATTAGGTAATTCTTCTACAAACTCCCACGCATTAGCAAGCTTTAAAGCCTTAATCATTTGAGCTTCAGTTGCATCAGGTTTTGAAAATAATAGATTCTGCGTAATTGTATCATCAAATAAATGTATCTGCTGACTAACTAAAGCAAAGTTAGATCTATAATCATGTAAATTACAATCATAAATTGAGTGCTTATCTAATAATATATCGCCACCAGTTGCATCATAAAACTGTGCCAAAATTTTCATAATTGTTGATTTACCAGCACCAGATGGCCCCACTAATGCAACAGTTTGCCCTGGCTTAATATCAAAAGATATATCGGTTAATGCTATTTTTTTGACTTCATTAACAGATTTTTTTGATTGGTCTTTATCAGATTGATAAGAAAATAATACTTTTTTAAACTCAATATGACCCTTAACTTTCCAGTCTATTTTTTTGCGAGAGTCTGAATTTAATACTGGCTCATCATCATATTCTAGAATCTCAAAAACACTCTCCGCTGCTGCTAAGCCACTTTGAATAGCTGACTGAATAGAAGTTAAATTCTTAATAGGCTTTAAGAGCATTGCCGTTGCCCCAATAATTGAAACAAAAGCACCGCTAGACATAAGTGGTTTTGCTCCATGGAAAATAAACCCGATAACACCAGATAAAACACAAACACAAATAAACTGTATTACCGGAGAGTTCAAAGAATTTAATAATGCAACTTTCATCTCCTGCCGATAATTATAGTCAATTACCTCGTTGAATTGATCCGTCTTTCTATTTTGAGCATTGAAAATCCTTACATCTTGATAGCCTTGTAAAACCTCAATACAAAGCTTGGTAACACTACCCATGGAATTTTGAATCCGCCGGCCAAGAACCCTAAATCTTTTTGAAACAAAATAAACCAAAATACCAATAACTGGCAAAACAGCTATGATAATAATTGCAATAAGCCAGCTAGTCCAAATCATATAAGCTAATAAAAATATAACTAAACAGCCGTCTCTTATAAAAGTAATAAGGGTATTGCCCGATGCTTGTGTTATTAGCTCAACATTATATGTAAGCTTAGATGTAAGCTCAGCTGAAGATATTTTATCAATAAAATCAACTGGTAATTTAGAAAACTTCTCAAAAATTAAGTTTCTGAATAATCTTACAGTCTTGCGAGAAATATAACTTATAAAATAAGCTGAAATAAAACCAGATAAGCCTCTTAAAAAAAACAGACTTACCATAATAAAAGGAACTGTTCTAAGAAACTCTATATCATCCCAGCTATTTATTATTTTTTTAACTAAAGGACCTATGACATAAGTATCGCAAGCTGAGTATCCTGCACTAGAAATAATTATGACTATGAATATAGGCCAAAATACTTTTACATGAGAAAGTATCTTGCGATATAGACCCTTACTTTTTGTGGATGATTTATCCATAAATTACTCCTATTTGCTGGGTAATAATGCAGGAGGCGGCAATACCTTTGTATCTTTGTTACTTTTAACAGATGGGTAATCATCTCTACCTTTTGGCAAAGTATAATTTGGGTCAAAATCTGGTGTCTGAACTCCATTAGGAACTTTAATAACAGGTGGCTGTACTACTTCTTTTCTAGCATAATCATATTCTCTATTGCGCAAGAATTTAGGCGTAACTTTTTGCGCACATCCAGAAATAACACTTAAAATAAGTATTGAACTCAAAAATGAGACAACTAATCTAATTAATTTAAACCTTTTATTAGCCATAAAATAAACGCCTTTTTATAAAAATAAATCAATGGAAAACGATTTTAAGATTATAGCGATTGATGAACTCAAGGTAAACCTAATATATAGACAAACCATTTCAATTTATCGATTTTTACCAATCGATACGTGCTGCGCACGAGATTGCTTCGGCGTTGCCTCGCAACGACAGCGTTCGGTATTTTGATTTGTTTTGTATATATCATAGATTTAACTATCTATTTAATGCATAATTATCTCACGTATTAATTATTATTAACTTATTTAAAATGCCAAGTTTATCTCTTAGTGATCAGATTCAAGCAAAACTTCCCAAAATGAGCCAGTCATTACAAAAATTCGCCAACTGGCTATGGCATAATGCCGATAATATATCGCACCAAAGCATGAAATCATGCGCAAAAGCTGCTGGTGTAAGTGAGCCTACAGTAATGCGCTTTTGTAAATTCTTAAATTACTCAGGTTTTCAAGCATTTAGAGAAAAGCTCAATAAAGAATTTGCTCTTAGCAAATGGCAACCGCCAACCCAAGCGCAAATTCAGGCAAATCCAAATTATGCGCTTTATAAAGAAGACTTTACAAATTTAAATGACAATTTAAACTCATTAAATAATAACTCTAAAGATAATACCTTTATCCCAAAACATTTAGTATTTGAGCAAACCAATCAAGCTTTATTAGCCTTAAATAAAGTACTAAAAGATAATTTATTAAATCAGGCAATAAAATTTCTAAATAAAGCTAAAAATATAATCTTATTAGCCGATCAAACCTCACAGTCTATCTCTAACATTTTTCACCAGCAAAGCTATATCATTACAGATCAGGTTATTTTTTATCCTGATAAAATTATGCAGCATATTTGCTTAAACCTAATATCAAGTGAAGATGTTATTTTGATTTTCTCACAGAATAAACTCCCTAAAAATATTTTAAAGATCTTAAACAAATCAATTAAAACTGGCGCTAAAATTATTCTTATTAGCCCTTTAATAAATTCATCTGATACTTCATACCCGCAAGCTTTTAAAGATAATGAAAATATTTGTCACCTGCCTATAATCTGGCCAGATTCACAATATTTATGCATAAGCTCAAGCCCAACTATTCAGATGGCACTTATAACTGAGCTTTTACTCAAAGGCTGGGAAGAAGCTTTAAGTGAAAAACCTAAACAGCGCAAAATTATGATTTCAAAATTATTAAGTACTAGTTCTGGTTAAAGCTAATATTAAACTATGACGCACTAGCAGCTTCTGGCACCGCCCTTTCCTCAGATATTCCCCTTTGTTTTATCACTTTATTTAACTTTCTCATGCTTTTATTTACTCCTCGCTGATAAAAACAACAAAGCACCCTACTTCTAAAGTTATTATCCATATCTACCTTTAACTCGACCAAGTTTTGCAACTTCAAATTGGGCATAAAAAGATTTGAACCGATACTAGCAACAATAACAAGAGTAAGTGTTTTTAAATTTTCTGCCTCCAGCACCTCAGACATAGAAGCGAGAAAATTTACATGCCCTAACCACAGTCTTTCAACAATACCATTTTGGAATAATTTATTTAAAGCTAGTGGTCTTAATCTAGACCGATAACTATCAGGCATGCATACTAACAAAGATCTCAAAGAATCAGGTCCCAGAGAGTCTTGCCTCTCTAATAAAGCTTCTAAAACGGCTTCC
>CAJQSL010000039.1 GCA_905612315.1 uncultured Francisellaceae bacterium | reverse complement strand
AATCACAGATAAATCAAATATAAATCAAATATATATCAAAGATAAATCAAAGCTAAGCCAAATATAAATCAAATATAAATCTTAGAAGAGCCTACTGATAATAAAGGTTTTTTACCATCGGACTTAACATGACGCCCTAAATCATCAGGCACGCCATCATTAATATCTATCACAAGATCCATATTATCAGCAGCTTGCCTAAAGACGGTTGCATCAAAACTATCAGATTTTATAATTTTATTTAATTTATCGCTTATAGGATTATGATCCCAACACATGGTTTTTAATAGATAATAAAATGCTGGCATAGCAACCAATAAAGATAAAGTATATAAAGAATAATCATACCTTGGCTTATCATCTTTAAACATTCTTAAAACTTCTAAATCACTTTGCATAAAACAAATTAAATCAAAAAGAGCAATCAGAACTACATCAGGGTACGATCGAATATACCTATGAGATTGTTTTTTAACATCAGATAAAAACTCCAGCATCTCGCACGTAGCTGTAGCTTTCAATAAAAAGCAGACAAACAACGGCCCGTTAAAAATAAGATTTAAAAATCCAACAGCTCCTATATTAAGAGGCCTAAGTAACAGAAAATTTAATCCACAGCCAAAAAATTCAGCACATGTTTTTATATTTTGGGATATAGCATTAACTTTAGCTCTATCAACAAACTGAACATATGAAACCTCAGGATTCTTATTAGAACAGCAAATCATAGGAGCCTTAAGACATGCTAATGGCAAGCAAACTAAAGCTTTACCACAAGACAAAGAATTACTAATTAACAAATTTAAAAACCATGGTATACTCTTAAGATTAATTGGGAGATAAAACCCTTTTTGCAGCTGTGGCCTTGGATGAATCAAGGCTTTAATGCGATCTAGGCTCTTTGCATATACATCTGATGAGCTTCTATAATTTAATAATTTACTAACTTTACCTTCTAATAAATCCTTACTTAAATGCGCCTCTAAAATCAAACAAGCCCCTAATTCTTGCAAATCTGAGAACTTAACCCCAGCACAAACACCTTCATCTTTTAATTTATATAAATGCTGCGTTAAGTCATGAAAATATCCACCAAGCAAGCTACGCTCATAACACTTTGGCTTCCGTCCTAATATCTTTTGGACAAGCTCTCTTAGATCTTTTAAAACATCAGGATTTATATCCCAAAAGTACTCTATAGCTTGTTGTCCCTCGGAAAAAAACAATGGACTAGCACAACGCTCAGGCTCAGGCTCAGATCGTTTTAAAAAACAAAAGCCAGTTTTCTCAATACCCTGAACCCAAGATATAAAATCTACTAACTCAATTTCATTACTTGCACCAGATATAACCTTTTTTAAATTTGGAGCTATAAGCTTAATTAACGCAATTTTATTTACGCTAAATTCACTTTGCCCGGGCTTTATCTCAAAAGCACCAAAAGATGAAATGTCCCCACTTTCCACAAATGCTTTATCTAAAACATCATTCAGAAGAACTCTTGCAGGCTCTAATAATAGCGGGGAAAAAAGTGGTATACTATTACTGAAATAAGCATCTTTATTTGTTCTAAATAAATCATACACTAAATTTCTAAGTAACTCAGGCTTACACTTTCCACCAGAATCTTGTTTGACTTGTTTTGCAACTTGCTTTAACTGCTCTTCTCTATCAACATGAGGATCTTCAGAACAAAAACCTCCTCGCTTAAGCCTCTCCTTAACCCCTGCACCTAAAATTGCGGCAACCAAATCCCCAACCCCTGATGCTAACACAGATAAAGATAAATCTTTTGATAACTCAGATAGACATTCAGAAGGCAAATCCCCACCTAAATCATCTTTAAATGACTCATTATAAATTAGCAAACTCACCATATCTTGCAAATTATACGGTGCACTATTAATAAAATCCTCCACCCTAAAATCACTATCTAAAGAACAATGCTTCCGAATCATATCTGCATCTTGCAGTGAGGCGAAACCTGTATCAACAGGAATAATCCTGCTAGTTAATTCACACCTAACAGCACCAGCACCTCCAACAAAAGCACTAATAACAGCCCCAGAATCAGCTTCACAATATGGAAAACTTTTTTGCATATTTTCAATAGAGCCATCCATATGCCTTAGGAAAACTTCATTATCATCTTTAGCAGGATTTAAGATTTTTAAAGGTGTTAATAATGCTATTAGTCTTAGCTCCACGCTGTCATTAGAGGAGCTAGAACGAACAGCGCCAAGCATTGCATTTGTAATTTGGCCATAGATAAGATCACTAACTCTCTGTATCTCAGATGAATCCCCCATCATCTCATTCTTAACTAATGCACCATGGCGAAAAGCGGTCTCTGATAGGATAACTTTTCCATCCAAACTTGCTTTAAAATCTACCCTAAATAAGCTTGTCGCTATTGGCAGACATTGCCCCAGCGAGCTATCCCAGCCTAAGTGTTTGTCCAAACTTTGTTTTATTGTTTTATAATCTTGAGGGCTACTTAAATCTAGAACTTTACCCTCTTGCACAAAACACTTTGCTAAAATTTGATCCAGTAATCTTTGTAAATCTGGATGCATTCTGGCATACCACTGCGGTTTTGGAGAAAACGAAGAAGCATAAACATTATGAAACTCTTGTATTTGCAAAGGCGTAAGGTCTGTTACTTTTTTATGAATAATTTCTACTTTGAGTTTTTCTAGCCTTTCACGAACCGCTTTAATTAAATCTGAATTAGATTTGTGCCCTGATTTGAACTCATCAAAAACTTTATCTACAGCCTTAATCGCAAAATGCACAGCTCTAACTTCAACTGCCATACCGGTTCTATCTTTCCCACTTTTACAAGAAAAACTATAGACACCACCGCTTTCTACAACTTCATCCGCAGACAATGCAGCCCAATGCAAATAAAATGGATGTGGTCGCAAGTAATTACTTGGGTCTTCTAAAACGATATCCAGCTTATCTAAAAACAAAGATAACCTTAATGATGCTTTATCTTGTGCACTTAAACTACAAACTTGGCTTTTATTAGCAGTTGTATTTTGAGCAATTATATTCTGAAGTATTGGCCCCCAAATTCTATCTCGTGCTGCCAACTGTGCAATATCAACTTCCGAGCTATAACAATTTGAAATTATCTCTGGGTATGATAAAAACGAAAAAGCTTCCAGCTGAGTAAAAGGTGGAGGATTATGCCCATTGCTCTTTAAAGAATTAACACATGTAGCTTGCACTATTTTTAAAACTTTATTCGCAGCTTTTTTATCTTCAAAAGTTAAATCAGGTTTTATTTTTGCACTTAATAAATCTTTTTCTTGCAAATTTAATTGTGAAAAAACCTCATCAAGCTTAGAGAATATCGCAGCATGAGGAATTTCGAAATATTCTTTTAGATTCTTCTCAGTATCAATGGTGCTTCTATCCAAAACAGCATATTTTTTTAATACCCCTGAACCATCACTAATAATTTCTTCTAATTTTGGCAAAACAGCATGATGATGCTTTAGCTCTAAATACATCCTAAATGTATTTAGCTTTAAAAGTAGCCTCTTGCCAAACTGAAATAAAGCAAAATTAGGATCTACCTTTAAAATTAATGGCAGATTCAAACCAGGGTTAAAACCCGTGCCTGTGGAGTGTATATGAATATCATCAAAGTCAGATCCATCTAGATCCAAACCTTCAGTTACATCAGTAAGGACAGATGATGACCTAGAATCATCACTACTAAAACTTTCCCCACTTGAATACACATCAGCTAAAGAAATCTTAGATAAAGCTGAATTTACTGCCATCGCAATATTATTAATTTCTCTTAAATCAAAATCACCACTCATTATCGCTACCAAAATTATTATTATTATTTATAACGCATACAAATACATCTGCCAGATATTTTAATTAAAGATAATTAAGAGAACCTGAACAAATCCTGCTAATTATTAAATAAGCAAAAAAAACCAATTTAGCTTAAATAATCCTTCAATTTATAGACAAAGCCTTTAGACTTATTGAGATCTTAACCTGCACTGCCTAAACAAACACAATACTAGCTAAAACTAGCATATTTCCAAGATTAACAGTATCATCTTATCACACTATTTTCAAATATTTATGTAAACTGGAGTAACAACATGGCAACCTATCAAACCAATGAATTTCGCTCAGGGCTTAAAATTTTGATAGACGGCAACCCTATGAACATCATAGAAAATATATTTGTAAAACCTGGCAAGGGCCAAGCTTTTAGCCGCGTAAAAATGCGTAATCTTAAAACCGGAAGAGTCATTGAAAAAACTTTTAAATCAGGAGAATCTGTAGAAGCTGCTGATGTTACAGAAATTAATGTTCAATACTTATATGAAGATGGATCTTTCTGGCACTTTATGGATCCTAAATCCTATGAGCAATATGCAGCAGAAGAACCTGCAATTATGGATCAAAAACAATGGTTAAAAGCAGAAGAAACTTACACCCTTGTACTTTGGAATGAAGCCCCGCTATCATTAACTCCGCCTAACTTCTTAAATCTAAAAGTAACAGACACCGACCCAGGCGTTAAAGGAGATACAGCAACTGGAGGCTCAAAACCTGCTACTCTTGAAACAGGCGCTGTAGTTAAAGTTCCATTATTTATCCAAGTTGGCGAAATTTTAAAAGTAGATACCCGCACCTGCGAATATGTATCCAGAGCTTAAAGATTTAGCGCATCATAAAAAGCGTGCCCAAATTATTGGCAAAATTCGAGAGTTTTTTGCCAATAAAAATATTCTAGAAGTTGACACCCCCTTGATGATGCCAGCTCCGGTTACTGACCCTTACCTTAGCGCTTTTGGCATCCTCCCAAAAACATATCCTAAAGACAAATATTATCTACAAACCTCTCCTGAATACGCAATGAAACGCTTATTATGCATTGATAATGGTGCGATAGGCTCGATTTATCAAATATGTAAAGCCTTTAGAGATGAACCCATTGGTCCAATTCACTCTATGGAATTTACAATGCTTGAGTGGTATTGCCTAGATTTTTCTTATCTCGATCTTATTAACCAAATTAAAAATTTATTAAAATATATAACTTCATGGCCTGAAGCTAAAACAAAAACTTATAAAGAGTTATTTGAAGAATATTTAAATTTCAACCCGCATTTAATCTCAAAATCTGATCTAATAAAAATAGCTACAGATCATGAGATCTTGCCAATTAAAGGCTTAGATAATCCATCTGTTGATGATATCTTAATGCTATTATTTTCAAAAATTATAGAACCTGATTTTGCCAATAACAACCCAATATTTGTAATAGATTACCCAGAATCTCAAGCGGCTTTAGCTAATCTTAAGAATATAAAAAACACAAATAATTCAAAGCATCAATATAAAACAGCTATGAGATTCGAGCTTTATTATAAAAACACCGAACTTGCTAATGGCTATGATGAGCTAACTGATCCTGAAGTTTTATTAGATAGATTTAAAAATGATCTCAAAGCAAGAAAAGCGCAAAATTTATCAGAAGTCCCCATAGATTATGAGCTTATTAATGCTATGCGATCAAATAAAACTAATAAATCTAACAAAGGACTGCCTAAGTGTGCGGGAGTCGCGCTGGGGTTTGATCGGCTGCTATTACTGGAGCGCTCGTTGTGTGCTGCTCGCACAGGGGCAGCAGCAACTAAAAATCCCCCAGAATAAACTCTGAGGCTGCTCTGGAACAGGGAATGAGTCCGGAAGCGGCCTAGTTCGGTCAACTTCTGCCATAGATAACTGTTTATTATCTAAGACATGCTCCGCAGAAAGAAACATATCTGACTGTACGTGACAAGAAGTTTTACTGTTATACCTCAGATTAAGCAAATCTGGAGATCGCCCCCCGCGGACACTCTCAGGTTTGCTTCTGCAGCCATGCTCAAACTCTGTGAACCATTTGTCTATCGAGTATGCCAATAGATCATTCCTTAGTCTATCACTAAGTTCAGGCTCATAATTCATAGCGCAAAGCGATTTAGCGACACCATCTTGGTGAGCAAAGTGCTTAATAACTCTTACTAACTTGGCAGTTAGGACTTCAGCCAAAAACCTATTTGCTACCCCAAGCCTATCGATTGGATCATAATATTTGCGCTCATCATCGGGAAAAATAGCTTTATCATAAGAACCTTCAAAGACAATGGACTTAACCATACCTACCTCAGGTTCATCCAATTTTAGTATAGCTAAAATATCCCTCCCACTGCTGGGGCGGTCATCTAAGACATCATAACTAGTAGAATAGAATGGTTCACCAGGAAGTAGTTCAGAAGAATAGTGGCCGTAAGGACCAGCCCTCAACAACACCCTAAAGCCACTAAGATTTTGGTCTATATACGGCGATCCACGGCATGTATCTGAACAAGCGCCAATGCCGCCATAAACATACATTTCGAAATGCTTCCTAAAGCTATCAAGTATAGTCTCTATACCGCTAGTATCTGCAGACCTAAATGCCCACTTAGACATCTGCGCAGGTGAAATATCTCTATCGCCTTCAGGGCCACCAAAGTGGTCGAAAAGACCTGGGGGTCGATATGTCACCGATACCCCAGCCATCTTTGGAATTAGATTTAAATAACGAAACTTCCTATTCGTATCCACCTCTAACTGTTTTGTGTTTGTAATTCGCATAGTTAAAAGATGTAAATTAAAATACCACATCTCACGTGGGGTTAGTGTCTCACGAGGTAGAGCTCCAGACATTTTGGTTATCCTCTAAAATTTATTGCAATATATAAATGTAATATTATCCCATGAACATTAAGGATATATTAAGAGTCAAAAGCCTCGCAAAAAACTTTTCTGTCGAAATACTTCCAACAATGACCCTAAAGCTATGTTAGAGCATTATTCCTATACCTATAGTTCCTATACCTATAGTTCCTATACCTATAGTTCCTATAGTATTAGGAATAATTTTTAAAACTCGCCAAACAAAAAAGCAACTACCATAAATATAAAAAATAGATTACGCTTGAAAAAAGCTATAAATATATAAAAATCATTATGCACTTAATAAACCAAGCTACCGACAAAAGCCGCTTCACTCTATCAATTGATGAATCCTATTTAGTCCTACCCTACCCAAGAACACAAGCCTTGCAATTTGCACCAGCAGCGCACAAACCAGGAACAGAAGAATTATCTGAAAAAACTAACCAAGAATTTATTAAAAACTTTATTAAAAAATTAATTTTCATTATAAACAAAATACCAAAAGCATCTCATACGGCTCTAGAGATTAAGATAACAAGCAGACACAAAGCATACAATTGCTTTAGCAATCTATCATTAGGATTAGTAGAAATACTAATAAATCATCTAAGAACTAATACAAATTTAACTACGCTTATCATCTCAGACGTTATTCAAGACATCCAAGATTTATTAAATTTTACAAAATTTATTAAAAACAATAAGAATCTAAAACTTCTTATTTTCAAAGAAAACTCATACTTACAACCTGGGATACCAACATCCCTTTTTCACATAACTAAAGGTCAAACAAGACATCTTAGACAAACTATTTTAGAAAATACAAATATACAAATAATCAAATTTGAAGGAAAAGGCGCCTTTCTAAATAAATATTTTACCAACCTTACAAGCTTTAGATATGCCAATCTTAAATATCTTTTTAAAGTTGTTGCCCAAGGGCAAATCCAAATGGAAGATCCAAGAAGAAATCGTAGCAGCTTGAATGAACTAGACAAAAAAAATTGTCTATATATCTTCCAATTTTTAATTATGGATCTAAAGCACACTGAAAACTTATATGATATTTGCTTTGGCGAGAGAAAAAATAAAATGACTAAGTTTCTGGAAGCTAATTTTATTGAGCGCGAACCAATAAGAGCAGAAGATTTTTTCACAAAACCTCCAAAATATTCAGTTGAAATGGAGACATTTAAAACAAACGGCGTCCCCGCAGATCAGGCACAAAAACAAAATTATGATGTTTTAAGCATGAGTGATGATGAAATTGATATGGGTGCAGATATGGGTGCAGGTGCGGGCATAGATTTAGATTTAGAGTTAGATTTAGAACAGCAGCATAAAGCCGATGATTTTGGCTTTGATGATATTCTTGGCCCGGGATTGGATGAGGATTTAACCCAAGAATTTGAAGATCCCGCACAAGATGATCCAGCACCGAATGAAGGACCTATGCCGCAGGCTATAGCTACAATAAGAAGTTTTCTAAATACTGCGGCTAGCAAGTTTGATACGGCAGTTAAAACTTTAGAGACTTATATGCCAAAGCGGGAATGAGGGCTTGGGTGCATTGCAGTTTGGATGCTACCGATAGTGCAACCAACTTTCTATACAGCTCATCAACCCACTTTTTTCAAAAAGCGGGTATTCAATGTATAATTCTCCATCTCTGCCTTGCAACCGGTGTTACTCAGGGTGAATGAACTGTCTAGCTAATTGGTTGCACTATAGTACCAACATAACTAGTGTATTGTGACGTGGGTGCATGCCACCGCCGTGGCCGCCCCCACGTAAGGCGCTATTACCCACCATATACATCGCATGTGAAGGAAGAATCCGACGACCCATATACTTGCGATAGGGCCGAGCATTGAAAATCGCCTCCATTCTTTTCCGAAACGAGATCGACTATGTCATTGTACGCACGTTCTAACGTGCAGCCGGCAGGGTCTATTCCGACTTGGATTCCTGCGGCCGCCTGACCACCGGGTCCCCAGATGGTAGACCACAAGCAAGGACCACTTACCCAAGAATGTGGCAGGGGATATGCCATCGTCTTACTGCCACTCCGGATGGTCAATTTCGGGTCTAAATGAGGCAAAGCGTCCACCTCCAAGGTAAATTTGCTGGTAGTGCTCGGGCCGCAGTAGAGGTGTGGACCACCAACAGGCCCTGTGAAGCAGTCGAAATGATTGTTATCGCTGTATGCAGTATTGACCGCGCACGCGAGGATTAGCCCGCCTATGAGATTCATTTTGATCATTTTATTTCCTCCTAAACATATGAACCCCCATCGACCACATCAAACCAAACACAAATCATTACTGATAAGTATTTTAGCTCGACATGAAGGACGGGGGG
>CAJQSL010000038.1 GCA_905612315.1 uncultured Francisellaceae bacterium | reverse complement strand
ATTCAGTCACACCCTGACTAGACAAATAATCCTCATAATTCCCTTTATAATGATTATATTTGCCATTTCCCTTAAGCTCGATAATCTCAGTTGCCAAATTAGACACCAACTGCCTATCATGACTCACCAAAATAACAGTTCCAGGATATTCTTCCAAAGACATACTTAAAGCCTCGATAGATTCCATATCCAAGTGATTGGTGGGCTCATCTAAAACTAAAATATTAGATTTTTGCAAAGTGAATTTTCCAAGTAGTAATCTTACTTTCTCACCACCTGATACAACTTTAACTGATTTTTTAATGCTATCGCCGGAAAATAACATCCTCCCTAAAGCACCACGAATAACTTGCTCATCATCGCCAGGCCGCCCCCACTGCCCCATCCACTCTAATAAATTCATGTCTTTTTCAAACTCATTGTTATGATCTTGCGCCAAATAACTAACAGATGAGTTTTCTGCAAATTTACTAGATCCAGACTTAGGTGCAAGCTCTCCCATAATAGTTTTAAGAAAAGTTGTCTTACCTATACCATTTGGGCCAATTACCGCTAACTTTTGTCCAGCTTCTAATAATAAATTCATATCTTTAAACAAAATATTATCTTCTTCATAATAATTAGTTAACCCATTAGTCTCCAAAGCTAGACGGTGTAATTTCTTTTCTTGATTGAATTTAATGTACGGGAACTTTCTGCTTGATGGCTTTAGCTCTTCAACTTGTAACTTTTCAATCTGTTTAAGCCTTGATGTAGCCTGGCGCGCCTTTGCTGCATTGGCAGAAAACCTTCTTACGAAATCTTGCAATTGAGCCGCTTTGGCTTGTTTGCGCGCAACTTGCGTCTCAGCGCGGGATCTCGCCTGCATAGCTGCTGCCATATAAGCATCATAATTATCAGGAAATAACTGAATAGTTCCATAGTCTAAGTCGGCTGTATGGGTACAAACTGAATTTAAAAAGTGTCTATCATGTGAGACGATAATCATTGTGCAGTTTCGCTCTCTTAGGGCACCTTCTAGCCATCTAATCGTATTAATATCTAAGTTATTAGTCGGCTCATCTAGTAGCATAATATCAGGATCTGAGAATAGAACTTGAGTTAATAACACCCTAAGTTTTAAACCTGGTGGTATTTCGCTCATTTTTTTAGTGTGTAGTTCTTCTGGGATTTCTACACCTAATAATAATTCGCCCGCACGCGCTTCAGCTGAATAGCCATCAAGTTCGGCATAACGCATCTCAAGATCCGCAACTTTCATGCCCTGCTCTTCGGACATCTCAGGTAGAGCATAAATTTCGTCTTTCTCCTGCTTAACTTTCCAAAGCTCATCATGCCCCATCATAACTGCATCTAAGGCTGTATAATCATCAAATGCAAATTGATCCTGACTTAATGATACCATGCGTTTTTGATCAGGAATAACTACACTGCCGCTAGTTGGCTCAAGAAGGCCTGATAAAATTTTCATAAAGGTTGATTTGCCAGTTCCATTAGCACCAATCAACCCATAAACACCGCCGGCAGCAAATTTTACCGAAACGTTTTCAAATAATGGCTTTGCGCCAAATTGTATAGTTAAACCAGATGTGGATAGCATAAAATAACCTTAAAAATATCTCTAAAATTAAAATATGCAGATTATACCAAACTTCTTGCAATAAATCAGTCTAATTGATCAGATACAAAACCCCAATTTACTAAATTCCAAAAAGCTTCTATGTATTTGGGCCTGGCGTTACGATAATCCACATAATAAGCATGCTCCCAAACATCACATGTTAATAATGGCTTATAGCCTTCTGTCATAGGGTTTTTAGCATTACTAGTTGATCTAATCTCTAAATCACCAGAATCATTACTCACAAGCCAAGCCCAACCAGAACCAAAAGTTTTTGCAGCGCACTCACTAAACTTAGCTTTAAACTCATCGAAAGATCCAAACGCTTTATTTATTCTCTCAGCTAGCTCACCCGTAGGCTCTCCTCCTCCGTTAGGAGATAAACAATGCCAATAAAAAGTATGATTCCACACTTGCGCAGCATTATTAAACAAAGGGCCAGAAGCACTTTGCATAATTTCTTCCAAGCTCATACCTTCATGTTCGCTATCTTTTACTAAATTATTTAAATTTGTGACATAGGCTTGATGATGCTTGCCATAATGGTAATCTAAAGTTTCTTCAGATATATGTGGTGCTAAATCTCCACGACCATAAGGTAATTCGGGTAATTCAAAGCTCATGATTAACTCCTATAAGTTTTAATAAAATTATTATAATCTAGATATAGACAAACTATTTCAATTTATCAATATTTACAAGTCTTTATATACTATACATGCTTAGCATTTTTCATAAATAGCTTCTATATGATCTATCCATGATAGCGGTAGGTATTTTGATTTGTTTTTCTAAAAATATGAGTTAAATAATAGCAGCATCTCTTAGTTTTAGCAAAACTTATAACTAATAAATCTTGAATTTTCATCCTTTAAATCTAGATTAAAATATATAATTAAATCCGCCTTAGGCAAAACCCCTTTGCCTTTATCAGCCCACTCAATTATGCACAAAGCAGGCTTATCTAAACTATTTGAAAATGGCTCATCCAAACCTAACTCAAAAAAAGTATTAGCATCTGTTGACTCAAGACGATATAAATCAAAATGATATACTAACTCTATAGCTTGGTTATCTATTTCATACTCAATTATATAATTAAAAGTTGGGCTTTTAACCGTTCCTGTGACACCTAACATTCTTAATAAACATCTAGTCCAGGTGGTTTTGCCAGCGCCTAAATCACCATTTAAATAAATAACATATGGTTTTTTAGTTTTTTCAAAATTGGTGAGTATTTTTTTCTCTAGAATATCATGCCAAAAGTTATTTATATGTGAATCTAGATCATCTGTTGATATAGAAATATTTGTGGATGGTTCTGTCATAAATTATAAGTTTTTAGAGTTTAAGTTTAGACATAATACTTTAGAGCTTAGCTTATTGTAAAGTTTATCTAGAATAATGATATTTTAATATAAAGAGTTAAAGTCTATGCTTTAGAGTTTTGTCTCTCCCGAAAAGCTATTATCACCCCAGGTAAAATAGAAAGTAAAATGATTACAAGAATCACAATTGAGAAATTGTTTTTAACAACTGGAATATTCCCAAAGAAATATCCACATAAAGTAACGCTTAACACCCAAATCAGAGCACTTATAAAGCTTATAGATAAGTATTTTGGATAACTCATCTTACCAACTCCAGCAACAAACGGCGCAAAAGTTCTAATAATTGGCACAAACCTTGCTATTATCAAAGTTTTTGAGCCATGCCTCTGATAAAAACCTTGCGTTTTATCAATATATTTTGTTTTTATCCAATTACGCTGTATAAGATACTGACTAAATTTGCGGCCGATCCAATAATTACATTGATCTCCAATAAATGCTGCCAATATTAAGCAAATCATTACTAAAGGTAAGCTTAAATTACTTGTAGCTGCTATAGCACCTACTGCAAAAAGCAATGAATCTCCAGGTAAAAACGGAGTTACGACTAAACCTGTCTCACAAAAAACTACTAAAAACAAAATTAAATAGCTAAGCCACCCAAATTTATCCACCATCTGGCCAATGAATAGATTTAGATGTAAAACAATATTAACTATGTGTGTTACGGATTCTGCTAGCATATTTAAAACTTAATTTTATATACATTTTGGATATCAAAGATGTATATTGTAACATAATATTATAATATTTTCCAGTATTTGCACTATAATAATAAAACATGATAATTACAGCCTTAACCTTAGCCTTAGCCGCCTTAACCTTGGCGCCTTAGCCTTAGCCTTAGCCTTAACCTTAGCCTTAACCTTAGCCTTAGCCTTAACCTTAACCTTGGCGCCTTAGCCTTAGCCTTAACCTTAACCTTGGCGCCTTAGCCTTAGCCTTAATCCTAACTCTACTCTGCACACACCTTTCTAATGGCTACTTTAAAAATTATAAAAAAATACTTTAAATATAATAAAACAACTTATATAATACCTATAGTATTTTTTGAGAATTATTTTTTGTAATATTTAAAGAGGATAGTTTTAGTGACAAGTATAAATAAAGAAAAGCCAAGACCAGAAGCAGTAAATACACCTCATGTGACCAGAAGTGCAAAAATATCTGGCGTGCTAGGATTTATCGCTATTATTGCAATTGTTTTATATTACGCTCTATCGACTTACATACCATATGCCAAGCACAAGCCATTAATAGCCGTCAAAAATATAATGCTAAGAATGGCCGTTGCTGAAAACAGTTATTATCAAAAAAATAAACAATTCGCACCAGAAGAAGTATTATTTAAATCAGATCAAACATCACTTGAATACAACGGCTATAAAATACAGCTCAATATTAAGCCTGATTTAAGTTCTTATGAAATAACTGCACAACAACTTGACTCAGATAATATCCAATACCCTAATTGTAATAAGTTAGTTGTCACTCCAAAAAAATACTTTTCTTATGATACTTACGGCGAGATCACAACTGACTGTTGGTGATTTATCAACACATTGTGTTCATAACTGTGTTGATAAAACCTTAACTACCGATAGATTATACATAAAAACCAGTATTTAAAGATAATCAATAAAGTTTTCCACAGATTCCTTGGATATGCCTGTGGATAATGATCTTACAACTTAGCATGTGATTGATTTTACTAGAAAAATTTACTTTGATTTCAAAGTATCTATAAAATCAAGCATTTTTTTATCATATGGCGCAATAATTACAACCTGCTCATCTGTTATAGGATGCTTAAAGCTTATTTGATAAGCGTGCAAGAACATTCTACAAGCCTTAGGTAAATTAAGATTAACACTAGATCTTGATTTGGTTTCTAATACTCCATATTTTTCATCACCCAAAATAGGATGGCCATTATATGAAGTATGGACTCTTAACTGATGCGTCCTGCCGGTTTTGGGGTGTAAAGATAATAAACTAGCAGCACTTCCAAAATTATTTAACACGCCAACTGTTGTTAAGGCACTCTTGCCATTTTTTTTATCAACAAAGACTTGCCTGATTCCCTTAGCCCCTGATTCTTTTTTATATAATGGCAAATCAACTTTATGACAAGACTTAGGCCACCTGCCTTTGACAATGGCATGGTAAGTCTTTTTTACCTCGCCATCTGCTAGCATTTTATTAAGCGCTTTTAAAACGCTGGATTTTTTGGCCATAACCAAACACCCAGATGTGCCTCGATCTAGTCTGTGAATAAGCTCTAAGAAATCATCTTCTTTTTGCATAGATTTTTTTAAAGCTTCAATAACACCAACACTTATACCTGAGCCTGCATGCGAGGCTATGCCAGCGGGTTTATTTATAACTAGTAGATATTTGTCTTCGTATAAAATATTTTCTCTAATTTTATCAACAAAGCCTGATGCAACTTCAATCTTTTTCTCTTCTCGCATCCGCAAATCAGGAACCTGAACCTCATCACCCTCTTGCAATCTATAAACTTGCTTTGCTCGTTTTTTATTAACCCGAATATGCCCTTGGCGCAACAATCTATATATCAAACTTTTAGGCACAGATTTCAAGTTTCTTAAAAGAAAATTATCCAATCTTTGATCAATATAATTACTTGTAACTTTATAAATATTTAATGTTTTATTTTGCAATTTTACTCTCTACATCTTCTAACCATTGCGCGGCGGTTTTATTAACCTGATTCTTTTCTTCTTCAGGAAAACCTATTGCCACTTTAAAATAACTTTTTGCTTTGGCAAAATTATCTTGCGCATAATAACACAAACCTAGGTTGTACGCATGTGCATAACTTATATCTTTTTTCAATGAGCTAGTATTAGATAATTCATATAATTTTATCGCATATTCGTAATCTTCTAAATAATGACATAATAGCCCCATATTAAAATAATGATCTTTAGCTCCAGGCAATACATACACTAAATCACACATTTTACGCATGCCTAATAAAAAGCCCTCCTGTATCAACCTATTAGAGTTAGTAATTCCATCTAAAATCTCTTGATGATATAAAGAGAAAGTATATGGATCCCAATGACAAAGATTAAAGTGGGATAATAAGTTAGAAAGTTTTCTTAAATTAGTATCTCCTTCTCTGAGCATCCTATGATAATGAAAAAAATCAGCCGGCGTAAATCTTCCAAGGTTATTATCAAAAGTATTTTTAACTTCTGGTAATTTATTTATCTTATCAAGCCCTAATAAAAATACGGCTGTTTTTATGCCTTCTCTAGGCTCTGGAAATAAGCTATCACCTTTCAATAATTCAATATAACGGCCAATTGCATCAAAATTAACAGATAAAGAAAAACTCGCATGAAATGCAATTCTAGGGTCATGCCTACCTTCAATCTCAAATAAATAACTATAGCCTTTATCAGTAGATAAAATCATCATTCCAGAAGAAGAAACTGAAGATAAATGATCAATGCAATCTAACGCTCCAACTGGTAATAAAAAAGATCCATCTGATATTAAATCTTTATATCCAAATATAACTTGATCCAATAATTTTTTATGTTCATCAGATCTAGTTACATTAGCAATATTAGTATTTGATTTATAATAGCCATTTTCTTTGTATAAGCGCTCATAAGTAAAATCTGTGGTTAAGTCTTCAAGCTTTTTTGGCATAGAAGTTGCAACATCAAAATTATTATTAGGTGTACTTAAACTCATCTTTGATAAGTTCAAATTATTATTAGATATGTTAAATGCATCATGAATAACCGTATCAAAAATATAATTAGCAACAACTGTAATAGGAGCTTTAGCTGTATCTTTATTTAAAGTTATCTTCTTATTAACTAATTTAATATCATTTTGTTCTTCTAGATTATAAATAGCAAAATCTAACACTCCTTTATCCACAAATTTTTTAAGCTTAGGCTGAGTTTGCCAAAACTTTAAATTTTGTAATGTAAAATCTGTCATCACATAACAAAACTTTAAATCTTTTAGATCACTATTAGCTAGCATCTTGGTTAAGAATGTTAAAAAATAACTGGTAAATTGCCCTGAGCCTGTTCCGATCTCTAAAATATAAAAACAATCATCTTTGTGTTTATGTTTATAATCTTTCATAAGAGCGGCGCACATTTGCGCGTAGCTATGCGCTACCACAGGATTTGATGTCACATAAAAAGGCACCTGCTTATTCCAAGCATCAACCCCTTTTTTATCGAAATAATCCTTTTGCATTTGCCAGATCAAAGATTCTGATAAAATTACTTTATTTTCAACCTTTATGCTCATGGTTTTTACATCCTTGCAAGCAGTTATGTTATATAGTAATTCTAGACCAAGGCAACAATTATAGCATAAATTATCACTAGCTAACCAAACAATCAGGAGCAACCTCATCTATATCTTGGCCCTCACCATCTGATAATATGCTTTGAGCATATGGCAAAACCGGCGACGACATTAAAGGTAAGTGACTTAAAACAACATGCTTATGATAATATATTTCTGTCGAGCTAATCTCATACAAAACATGCTCCCAATTCTTTAAAAAATAAGGCTCTTTATCAAACTGCAATCTATTTTCAGGAACCATAACGCTTGATAGGATTCTTCTAAAAGAATTAATTACGTCAGAAGCTTTAGTAATGCTACGAGCCACATATCTTAAAAATTCAGTTTCTAAATTATGAATGTCTTCAACTAAATCCCCTTGCCTTGAAGATAAGGATCTAATTAAAAAATTAACTTGATCCTGCGTACAAACCTGAGAAGTTAATGCAGGCGGAATAATATCAACCTTTCTAAGCTGTATTTGCATTTTAGGATTTACATACGACCCTGAATGAGATAAAAACCCAAATATCAATTTCTGAACCTCCTCCGGTAAAGGTGCTATCTCATTAGCATCAACCTTTCTATTACAACAAAGAGAAGTAATAAACCAAGATCCAATATTAGATTTATCAAAATAATCTTTTTTAAACCAATTTATATAAGATCTAGACAAAGGCAAGTGCAAGATATCTAAACCATGCTTTGCGATCAACCTTGTAGATAATTCATCTAAATCTTCATCATCTTCATCAGAATCCGCAAAACCTGCGTTTAAACCAGGAATAGAAGCAAAAACAGAACTAACAACCTGTTGAGATAATTGCATTAACTGAGCATGAGCATCATCAGGTTCCATATCAAAAATTTCATCTTCAGTCTCATCGCTATCTTCATCTTCTCTTACCTCATCTTCATCCTCTTCAGATTCCTCTTCACTAACGCTTTCATCAAAGTCATCTTCATATTCTTGTTCACTTTCTTCTTCAGGATCTAACTCTAGCTCTGGCATATCTTCACAATATAAATTTAAAGCCCCATGCACCTGAGACACACTAAAACCAGAATAAGCCTTTCTAAGATGAAAAAATAAATCATTTACGCTACCTGTATCATGCACATTTACTACAAAATCAATATTAGGCAATGCTCGCTTTAGTTGATCCATTAAGCTTCCGGGAAGATGAAAGCTATCAACTATCATTTGACTAGCTGCCCTAGCATGCACCCCCTCAAGAGTTTTAACGGCAAAAACTGCAGGATAGGCTCCAGTAAAACCAGTTTCAACCTCATACTTTACTCTAAGGTTATCCTCTCCATCTAAAGCCCCATGGTGAATATCATCATCGGTAATAATTACAATTTGACTTAAATTAGGCTCAAAGTCTTCTGTTTGTGATATGTATGAATTAACTTCACTAAAAGCATCTACTATTTGCGTGCCGCCACTAGGGCTCGCCCCCTCAATTAACTCAGGAAAATCATCTCGCAAAGACCCGACAGTCATTAAATCAGGCATCAAAGTTCGAACTGAATCATTAAATAATATAATTAAAATTCTATCATCATCATTTAACTGCTCTAACATTGAATATAAGAATCTTTTAGCCATATCCCATCTAGTAAAAATAGGCGCATCATCATCGTCATCATCATCATCATCTGCATTATTTTGATTAGCAGCCCAACCCATACTTGCGCTGCAATCTAAAAGCACAAAAACTGTTTTTCTGGCATCGGGAGTTATCTGGTATGGCAAAGTGTAAGCCGCTTTTAGCTTATTAGCTGCTAGAGCTTTCTCCCAGGTTAATAACTGTACCCTTTGTTGCTCCAGCTCCAGAAGATCATTTTTTAATGGGCAATCCACAATTTTTTCATAATCTTTGTTATGAATAAATTCTCGCATATTTAAACTAAGATGCCTAAGCCCCTCAGCCCCATCTAAATCTATCAAAAGCTTAACGATAATAGCATCAGGATTATAAGAACTTAACTTTTCAAACCTACATCTTTCTATTTGATCTTTAGAAAAACCATTAGATAACCTATGAGGATTATGTATAAAAGATATAAAACCCTCAAATAACAGTTTAATACCCAAAAAACCTGATCTTGTTTTGTAATCTTCAAACGCTGGCTCTGATAAATTTAATGCATCTTTAGTAAAAGACTCAAAATCAGGTAAGGCTGAGGCCATAATAATTAGTCTATCAGGGTAATAATTAGAGATAAATCCTAAAGCCTTATCTAGAAGCACTTTATGCCTGGAGAAAAGCTCAAAACTCGCGATATCTTCTAATAATAGGCGCTCAAATCCTACTATGCTTGTGCTAATAGCTTGCGCAAAAACATACTCCCTGGTTAAAAACAATTTCCTTTTAAAGCCTGTATTATTAGAATGAAGATCATAACAAGACATCAACACATTTTCTGTGTCAAATAAAGTATCTATACCAGTCCAGTTATCAAGATCTTCATTTAACAATCTAACAAGTTGTCTAATCCAGGCTAATCTATATGGAGTATCATTAGTATCAGTCTCATCAACTCTTGCACGCTTTCTCCTAGGAGAACTCGTATCTTCCGTATCAGATTGAGCGCTAGCTGCACCACCTCCAGCTTCTGCACTTGAGATTTCACTTAAAAAAAACATCCCCTGAGATAAGTTACCATCAGATGCCGCTAACGCCCCAACAGCTGCGATAGCCATACCATTCACTCTAAAATTTACTTTAAAAGTAATATATCTTTGTATTAAATTTTCCAAAGAACTAGAAAGAGGAAAAATAAAAGTCGAATGTTCTGATGTTATTTGCGCTAATTTCGCATCAATTATTAAAGCTTTAATATCTTTTTCTAAATCAAATAGCTTAACCTCGGATTGCCAAGCATCAAGCGGCATACTATTCATAAAATCAATTAATTGATTACGGTGCGGCTCATCTTTATTAGCTTTATATAAAGTGAATGCTTGGACTAGCTGAGACTGCTGAGATTGATAAGATTGCTGCACTTGCTGAGACATTTAACCACTCCAAAAAATTCTTATGTTTTTGTCAGCTTATCACATAAGAAATCTTGCCTCAATTAAACACAGTGGGAAGGCATAACTAATAGGATGGAGATTGCTATCACGTAGCTTTGCAACGACTAGAAAAAATTTTTGGCAAGGAATGAAGGGATTAAGCAATCTCCTTCCAATTGCTACGAGGATGATAAAATTAAAAAATTCATAAGAACAAAAAAACTGCTATAATTTAGAATATACAAGCACTAACAAAAAACGGCTTTATGAGCAGCTGAATTTATTTTTATTTAGATATATTAGGATTCAGTGTTTTTTAAGCTTGTGTAATACAAGAAATCCACCCTCCTAGCCTTTGGGGCTTCGAGGGTGGAGTAGAAATATTGTGGCTAGAACCATCCGAACTACAACAGGTTGTGCGCAAATGCACTCACATAAGCTACGTACATCCCTTCATCACCACCCATGTATCCCCCCAGGTATACACCAACGGCAGGCCATTCTACTGAGGCCTTACTGCCCTACCCTGGCCAGTTCCGAGATACAAGTGCGCGATCGGCTCGGTAACGCACCTCTTGCCAGTTCACTTGCAACGTCAGTAAATCGATTTCTATTAACGCGGCGTTCAAAGACTCCACGTCGAAATCCGCCATGCCCAACTCCAAGGCGGCGCGGCCGTGCCGCTGCATGTCGTGCGCCGCTTCTACCCATTGCTCATCGTACCATATCGCAGCGTCGCGATTTTTCCCCACGGTGGCTTTCATCCATGCCTCAATTATTATGTAATGATTTGATAAGTCATCTACTGAGTGCTCATCCACATCCGACGACCGCTCCAGCGCGACTGTTTGACTCGTCGCACGCCATTTGCCGAACAACGTATCGGTATGGTACGGCACGGCGCCACCAGCTACAACGAGGTGGCTGATAGCACCCCCCATGAACGTGTCGCTGGGACGTAGGTCTCCCTGATGTACCCGCATCATCCAGTCTGGGCGGGCCATCAAGTCACGGCGCCTCTTCGCCATATCGCAGGGATTGGCCTTCGCCCATGCATCTCCATTCAGCTGCCAGCAATAGTTACTGAACAAATTTTGATCGCATCTCACCCGGCGTATGCTTTGCCCCGCCCTCTGCGCCTTCGACAAAGCATCTTCAAGCCCAACTTCGGCAAAAATAGCTTTTTGGATACTGACATCGGCCATTCCGCGCTCCCATTTGTCGCTCAAGCCCCCGCGGAACTCACTCAAAGCCGCAGCAATATCACGGCTTCTGCTCCCGAACCTACACATCCTCCGTGACGCTGCATATCGCGCAGCTATCACAGTCAATTGGTCTTTAAGTGCATCAACTAATGGCGCAAATTTAGCCCATGCGTCCATGTTCGCCTCAGTAATTGGCAGTCTACGTCGTGCTAGTCCACTCGCGTGCTCTATTGACTCGGCCGTTATTGGTTGATTTAGCTGGTACAGTTCGAACCCCGCAACCAAAGACCTATGCCCTTCCATACCGGCGACCGCTGCGCCCCCGCCGTCCGTAACGCCGCCCGGCAATCCTATTTGTGTTATAAACTTCGTGGCCTCGTCTTTCAGGTTATCCCATGCTGATGCAAGATCTCTCTGAATTGCTATGTCTAACTCGTCCAAACTCTGCTCGACAACGCGCCCGCTTACTGCATCTTCGTTAAGTGCTATCTGAATTGCTGTGCCCAACGTTACCGGACACTTCCTGAAAACTGCTAAATTCTGGCCGTGCGCACGTAGTGCAATTGTGCCGATTGGAGCGTCCGCACCGTAATATAACAATTCGTATTTAATGTCGTCACCGGGATCGTTCGGAATCTTTATGTAGGATACAAATGTCACTCTAGACATAACTTATTTTCCTTAATCTATATATTTAATTTAAACTTAATTCAACATAAAAGAATTTTATTCCTTTAGTTGATCCCTTGGCGCTAATTAGTTTTATGTAATGCAAAACCTCATAACAATAAATTAACTAGCATAATATTGTAGATATACATACAATAACAAATATAATTATACATATATACGTGAATTATTGTGCATTGCTTATCGCTAGAAATCAATAGTCACATATAACTATATTCAAGTTGGGAGCTACGCCCAACATACCCGGTAATTCAGCGCTACAGCGTTTTGTTATAAAAATTGTTTTTTTTTTGATAATAGTTAAAAAATATATAACAGATTGTATCTTTATATACCAAATATGGTGATTTAAATTTATGTAATCTAAGCTCAGCTAAAATGGCGCAGCCGCTCGAGTGGGTAAGTGACGAATAATCTATGCTAATAAAAACTAATAGTTATTACATAATATCAATAATTATTTATAGCGTTTTTATCATAAACATAACTGTTCAACTTTTGTTAAAAACGGAATGACCTTCCTACCGCTGTCGTTGCACGCAAGTGGTGATTCAATCTCCTACATAACTGCTGCTGATTTTATATAATAACTATATTAGTAGCAACTGGAAGGGGATTGCCGCGTCGGCTTACAGCCTCCTCGCAACGACTGCATTAAGGGTTTTATTATGCTTGGATGAAAGGATAAATGGATCAACTGCCTATAATAAAATGTGCGTGAATCGGAAGGTATGCGCTGGAGGATTTCCGCGCTCGCAAAACGCGTCACACAACTACCAAAAAAAGTCTTTGCGAGGAACGAATGGATTAAGCAATTTCCTTCCAATTGCTACGAGGGTGATAATACCCGCTTCGCGCAGGATTTTGCCGCGCTCGCATGGCGAGCTCGCAACGACAGACCTTGGTCTCACAATCAATAACCCGACAACCCAAGCTCCCCAAAGCGCTCTTGCCTATACCCTTCCGCAGTTGGATATCTATCAGATAATTTCACATCAGAGTGCGGATGTAAAAATAATGGCATGGATAACCTTGCTTTTGTAACTCCATTTTCACTTGCTTTTGGATTTATTACTCTGTGAGTAGTAGATGGATAAAAACCATTTGTGCACTCATCCAACATATCGCCACTATTAATTACCAACCAAGCTGGATCACACGGCACTTCAATCCAATTTCCTACTTTGTTTTTAACTTGTAAGCCAGGCTCACTTGGAGCTGCAATTAAAGTTATCATGTCAATATCCTCATGCGGAGCACTTCTAATTGCACCTTTTGGCTCCTGCCCATTTAAAGATGGATAATAAATTGGACGTAATAAAGAATGTTCTGAATTTTTAACCATTTTACTTAATGGCATGCATAGATTATCTTTTATATTAGCAGGTAAATATTGCTCAATAGATCCTAATAAATCACAAGCTAAACTCTCTAGCTGACCATGTAACTTGTGAGTTTTATCTTTTAATAATTCAGGGCACCTACCCCACTTATAAAAATGATAAAACATCTTTAAATCTTTAATCTTATTACCCTTAGCAGTCTCTGATTTATCAAAAGATATAAAGCCATCATGAGTTTTAGATTCAAACTCAAAACCTGCTTTAACTTCATCACTTGATGTAAAGAAATCTTCCCAGGATTTATACACATCTTGGATAAAATCATGCTCTAACCCATGATTTTTTATAACAGCAAAACCTATTTCATGCAATGATTTAGAAAATTCAAAGCTAGCATCAGAAGCCTTATAGTCTATTACTGCAAGCTCTAAAACTTCTTTTACTTCTTGATCTAAAATATCATTGTGCTCGAGCACAGTTGTATCTATAGACATAAAAACCACCCTAATTTAATCTTGTTATTTTATTTAATTATTTTTAACTAAAATTTTTATTTTTTTAAAATTACTTGATCACAGTTTGTCTCTTTAATAAAGAACAAACTAATTATAAACCCTGCAAAAAAGCACAGAGGTACAATACTCAGGCCTATTTGATAATTTGCAAAAGTATAAACTGGAGTCTCACCCGCAGCTTTAAAATCCCAAAACATATTTATTAAAACCCCAACCAAAGGCTGGAAGAAAGCTCCACCTAAAACTACCATCATATTATTAAACCCAATAGCAGCACCTAAGTTCTCACGATTATAATCTTTAACAACAGCAAAACTTAATATAGCACCAGTTGGTCCTATGCCAAAACAAAATAAGCTTACCCAAATTAACCATACTGGCACACTATGAAAAACGCCAGGAGCAAACAACAATACAACAGCTCCTAACAAGCCTATTAAAGCTGTTATTCTCATTGGTAATAGCCTTTTGCTACATAGCTGACTAAATATGCCAACAAGAGGGCTAAAAATTGCAACTGCAATCCATATAATTGCCATATGAGCATTACTTGCAACCTCACTCATATGATACACCTGGTTTAAATATGGTATCCCCCAAAGCTCAGTGAAAATAGTCATAGGCGCCCACATCACAAAGGCATACAAGCCTATTCTCCAGGTATGCCTGCGCTTAAGAACTGAGAATAATCTTGAAATCTCCTCAACAAGTAAATTTTTATTGCCCTGCTTATGATATGGCGTCATTATTTTTTTAGATTTAGATTTAGATTTAGAATACTTGGGCTCATCCCTAACTATACAAAAAACTATAATAGCTAAGATTAAACCAATTATTCCAACCCAAAAAGAAGTTCCTCGCCAGCCGATGTGAGAAACTAAAATAGCCATAGGGATAGCTGCTGTAATTGCCCCTAAAGAACTTAAAGCTTGAACTAATCCTATTAAAGGTGCAAAAAACCTTTTATCAAACCAACGGGCAATTAACCCTAAAGCACAAACAAAAGAAAACGCTGAAGACAACCCCATTAGCATTCTGCCTAAAATAGCTGGTACTAAACCATGTGCAAAGCTAAATAACATAGCACCTATGCCGCAAACTGCGATCATAATTGTAAGTAAGATTCTTGGACCGTATCGATCGTATAATAAGCCTGCAACTAACTGCATGGGGGTGTAAGTAAAAAAGTAAGCACCCGATAAAAGCCCTAAAGCCCCAGCGCCTATTTTTAAATCTCTTATTAAGCTTAAGCTTATAATCCCTGGTAGAGATTGTAAGAAAAAATCATAGAAATAAAACAATGCCCCAACAAAACATACAAGTGCGGCGAACCACACTTTTGTATTTACTCCGCGAGTGATTTTGCTTGGTGGCATATCGAGCCCTTTTTGTTTATTTACGATTGTCATTTTATTTTGATTAGCAAATTAATATAACAAAATTGGGGCTAGGTCTCAATGGGGGGTTAGTTGAGTAACATTTAAACCAATCAATCACCAGCGACTTGTGTCTCACTATCATTAACATGATCATTACTAGCAAGAGAAGCATGAATAGGGGTAATATAAGCAGATGTATTAGCAGTAGCTTTATTATTCACACTAAGGCATTGTTTAAAATCTAAGCTCATATTATCCTTAATGTTTTTTAGATCTTTAAGGCCAAAACGATCTTTTGTACTTTCATTGAAAAAATTTAAATAATTTTTGCAATAGTTAGAGATAACACTAATTCTAGTAAGCAAACTACCAATAGCTGCTAAAGGTAAAAAAGCTAATAACACAATAGCTTTTGAAGCAGCAGTGACAATCTTAGATGCAGAATGTGCAACAAAAGCCGAAATCTTCCAGGCTGCTACAGTCGCATTATGTATTCCTGTATCCAGCTTTCGTGCTATGTCCGTACCCGTACCACAAAGTTGCAAAATCTTATCTAATACAGAACCAACACACCAACCGATAAACCCAAAAACAGTAGCTGTTGAAAAAGCAATTGCATCACCAAACTTTATAAGATCTTTAAGATTTTGATATATAAGTTTATCTACTAAACCATCCAAACCTTGGGCAAGGCCTTTTTTAATGGTTTCACAAAAGAATATGGCAACAGCTGAAACAGTTGCAGCCGCAGCCATTACAGCTGCGATAGCAAATGCTATCATCTTCAAACCAACAAATATTAAATCAAACACAAGAGTTCCAGCTTCTTTGGCCAACGTAGGAGCAAGGCCACAACCTACCATTCCCAATGCATATAAACCAGCGCAAGCAGCGCCAAGCAACAATAATGCCCCAGACATAGCCACAATCCTTAGGGCTAAAGACTCTATTTTATTAATTTTCTTAACAAGCCAGTTTTTTCTTGTATTGAAATAAGTAGTAAGCACATAACTAACAGCAGCCATAAACGGGACATAAGTCAAAAGATTACCCATAGCAAGCTGAGTCTTTCCTAGATGATTACCTGCAAAATACAATTTAGACATATACCCAGCAGCAGGTAAATATATCCAGGCAAGTGGGCCAATTGTAGCCAACCCCAGAAAAAATGCTTTTCTATTATTCATTAACATCTCATCATGGAAATAAAGTATATGAGAAAGATCCTCGGCTATTATGCCAACAGGAGATTTCCAATCACCTTCACTGCTATCAGCAATAGATCTCCAGGCTTTAGGAATACTACTAAAAGTACTGCTAACCCTATCCTTCAAGTGCTTCGGATAACTTTTTATTGAGTTACCAAGCCACTCATAAATATCCTTACATTCTAACGTTGGCTTCTCGATAAAAATACTATCTAAACCAATATTTTCACTACCACCATCAACAGCAACACAACTAACTATTTCATCAGCAGCAGTCTTTACTAACTTTAGCGCCTCAAGGCCACCTTGATTTTTTATAGAAAATTCTTTATTTGCACTTTCAGAAGAGGTGGTTTCAGCATGTGTATTATGTTTTTCAAATTCATGCTGAACTATTATTACTTTACATTTGTTAATAGCTTTTAGAAGATCTCCTTCATCTATTCTGAAGAACGCCCTATCATCTGAAACGGTATTATTACCTTTATCAAGACATGATATGGCGTTTGAACATAATGTTAATGCGGTGCTATTAAGACTTTCTGCAGTTACATCCTCAGTAAACCTGCTTAAAAGCCTAATATCTTCCTCTATAGAGCCTTTTAATTTTTGGTTTGCTTGATTAAGCTTTTCATCACTCTCAATACTATCTATTGTAGCTGTTAGACTTCCTAGTTCTTTAGTAATATCTGATACTTTTGTTATTTCACGACGCTCAATTTTCCTAACGATCTCTAGCCTCTTAATGGTTAATTCACAAATAATATCTTTTCTCATAGTTATAGTTAAACCCTGACCTGATCCTTCTGATCCTTCTGGTCTTTCTGATTCTTCTGGTCTTTCTGATTCTTCTGATTCTTCTGATCTTTCTGATCTTTCTGATCTTTCTGATCTTTCTGATTCTTCTGCTTTTAAATCACTAGCTCTTAATAATCTATATTTACCCAACCTTTCCGTAATCTTCTCAGCTAATGTAGGTGCTCCCTGGGAAGTATTAAATCCATATGATCTCATTTCTTTCTGTTCTTTGGATTCAAGCTCTACAAAAAACGGTTCTACCTTAATAAGTGTTTGTTCTTCAGGCATAATAATTCTCCTTTTAAATTAAAAATTTCCGTTTAAATCTATATTTACAATTAAATATGTGGAATATTATACACAACAAACCTTAAGGAAATATTAAGGTTTTTAATTTTTTACAAAAAATAGTCAAATTAATGTGTAACAGTATGATTTTACACAGACTATTTTACAGACTATTTTACAGACTATTACACAGACTAATAATTTTACTACTGCAATCAAGCCACTAATTTGATATCCTGCGTAAATATAATTTTAATAAGGTTGAAAAGAGATAACATGCTAGATCCAAAATTATTACGAGATAAAGACCAAATACAAAACTTAACTAAAAAGCTCCAAGAGCGTGGTTATACGCTTGATACAGCTTTGTTAAATGAGCTTGAAGATAAAAGAGCGAAGCTACAATTAGCCACAGAAAATTTACAAAATCAAAGAAATACTAAATCTAAAGCTATCGGGATGGCCAAAGCCAAAGGTGAAAGTGAAACTGAAATTACAAAAATAAAAGATGAAGTATCCAAGATTAACACTCAACTTGAAGAAAGTGCCGCTGAGTTATCCAAAATCCAAACAAAATTAAAAGAGTTAAGCCTTGAGATGCCAAATTTGGCAGATGATGATGTCCCAGTTGGGAAAGATGAATCTGACAACCAACTGGTTAGAACTGTTGGTGAGCCAACATCTTTTGATTTTAAACCTAAAGATCACGTAAGTTTGGCTAAATCTGAAATGGATTTTGAACGTGCTGCTAAATTATCCGGGGCAAGGTTTGTAGTTCTTAGAAACAATATTGCCAAACTACACCGAGCTTTAGGGCAATTTATGTTAGATGTTCACACTAACTCGCATAATTACCAAGAAGTTAACACCCCCATTTTAGTTAAGTCAGATTGTTATTATGGAACAGGCCAGCTTCCAAAATTTAAAGATGATTTTTTTAGCATTGATGATAAAGATAAAGATCTACACTTAATTTCAACTGCTGAAGTAAGCTTAACTAATTTATTTAGAGATGAAATTATTCCAGAAGAAGATCTTCCAATTAAATTAACCGCCCTTACCTCATGTTTTAGGTCCGAAGCTGGGTCTTATGGTAAAGATACTCACGGGATGTTTCGCCAACATCAGTTTGATAAAGTTGAGCTTGTTAAACTTGTCAAACCTGAAGATGGCCCTCAAGAGCTTGAAAGTCTAACAGCCGATGCTGAAAAGATATTACAGCTTTTAAAACTTCCATATAGAGTAATGAAACTTTGCACACAAGATATGGGGTTTTCAGCTTGTAAAACTTATGATCTAGAAGTCTGGCTACCATCTCAGGGTAAATATCGAGAAATATCATCTTGCAGTTTAACTAGAGACTTTCAATCTAGGCGCATGAAAATTAGATACAAAAACAAAAATGATAAAAAGCCGCAGCTAGTTTATACATTGAATGGCTCAGGCCTCGCGATTGGTCGTACTTTAATAGCTGTATTAGAAAATCATCAGAATGAAGATGGTAGCATTAATATACCAGATATCTTACAATCATACCTTAATAATGAGACGGTTTTATCTCTTAAATAACTAGGAGTTTTACAAATGGGTTTATTAACTGGAAAAAGATTTTTAATTACAGGTATTATGAGCAATAGATCAATCGCTTATGGAATTGCCAAGGCTTTTCACAAAGAAGGCGCTGAATGTGCTTTTAGCTATGTTGGTGATAAATTTAAAGATCGAGTAACTAAAATTGTTGGTGAATTTAACCCCAAAGCGATCATCCCTTTAGATGTGGCTGAAGATGCGCAAATAACAGCTGTTAAAAGCATATTAGAAGAAGTATGGCCTGATGGAATAGATGGTTTTGTACATGCAATAGCCTTTGCCCCAGCGGATCAGCTAGATGGTGATTTTCTAAAAAATATTAACAGAGAAGGCTTTAACGTAGCTCATGATATAAGCGCTTATAGTTTTTGTGCTCTCGGTCAAGCTTTACGCCCACTAATGCAAGGACGTGATGGCAGCATGCTTACTTTAACTTATTTAGGTGCTGAAAAAGCAATTAGCAACTATAACACTATGGGACTTGCTAAAGCATCACTGGAAGCTTCCGTAAGATACATGGCGCAAAGTGTTGGCCCTGAAGGTATACGCGTAAATGCAATATCAGCTGGCCCAATCAGAACGCTTGCTGCATCTGGTATTAAAGGCTTTAGGAAAATGCTTGATTATAATGCTAAAACATCTCCTCTTAAGCGTAATGTTACAACTGATGATGTCGGAAATGCTGCTGCATTTTTATGTTCTGATTTGGCGAGCGGAGTAACTGGAGAAGTTTTACATGTAGATTGCGGTTACTCAACTGTTGGCGTACCGCCGATGGATGAAGAGTAAACTATAGTTTTAAGAAGTAATCATGCCTAGTAAAGTTTTTATATCTAAGTTTACAGACCCTTTTATAAACTTATCTATAGAAGATTATTTATTTAGGCATGTTATTTCTAACTCTAATAATAATTATTGCCCGAGCATCTTATTTTTATATCAAAATGACCCAACTGTAGTTATTGGCAGAGCGCAGAACCCTTGGCTTGAAACTAATTTGCATTGGATTAAAGAAAATAAAATTAACCTTATAAGAAGGCAATCCGGCGGCGGCACGGTTTATCATGATTTAGGAAACTTAAATTATAGCTTTTTAGCGTTAACTCCTCTTTATCAAGTTGATCAGCATTTAAGAATTTTAATAGATGCCTTGGCAAATTTAGGCTTAGATGCGCACGCCAATAAACGTCATGATTTATATATCAATGAAGATGGTACAGAAAAGAAAATATCTGGCAGCGCCTTTAGAAAGGCTTCTGATCGTGCGTTTCATCATGCTACTTTATTAATAGACTCCAATTTAGATAATTTAATTACAAGCATAAGCTCAAACTTTAAAATAGATCAAAGCTCAGCTAAAGGTGTTAAGTCTATTAGATCAAAAGTTGCAAATCTAAATCAGCTAAACCCAAATATAAATATTAACTATATTATAAAAGTAATAGTTGAAGAATATAAAAATATTCATCAAATTGAAGATTCCCCTATTATTTTAGAAAATCAAAGCCAAATAGAAAATGATATTATTCAAAACTCCATATCTGATTTAAAAGAAAACAAATGGCTATTTGAAAAAACCCTAACTTTTGCTTTTTCTATTGAGCTTAAAATTAATAATAAGACATATCTTATAAACTGTAATATAAATCATGGAACAATAACTGACTTTACTACACAAAAAAATATGGCAGAAACAGACCCCGCAACAAAACCTATTAAAACCTTGCTTATGGTTTTAAATAAGCATGTCGTGGGGCATTGTGTTTATGATAATATTCGCCCTGCTCTTAAAAACCGCATGCTTAAACAAGCTTCTGAAATTAAGGATATGATCTTAGATTGTTGTGAGCAGGTTTCTAATTTAAGCTTTAGTAGCTAGGCTAACGCGCGGCTCCCTCCTCTAACTCTCTAGCCTCATTTTGATTTTGCTCAATAACACGATCTATATCCCCAAAAGCGATAACCGCTTGTCCACGCGGCTGCTCATCAACTGAGTCACTGCAAATCTTCTCACTACTGCAATAACCACTTTTATATAACATAGTAGCCGTGATTAATAACCAATACCCAACATATGACAAAAACTCAACTGGAGTTGGTTTGTCTTGATAACCGAACATTGCACGCATTAACTGCCAAAACTCATTCTTTTTATCACTACAGCATTCACTCATATCCCATAAGGGTCTATTATGCCATGGCTTGTTATCTTTATAATCCCCAAGCCATTCTACCTCTTGAAATTCATGTAAGCCGTGACTTAATAACCCGGCAGCAATTAAAAATAGCATAGCAGTTGCGGCTTTATGGAAATAACTTAAAGATAACTTATTTCCACCTTTGTGCATAAAATAACCTAAAGCTGATGCACTCATAGCCCCAGTTACCGCCGGAATAGGAATTGATTGCAACGGGTAAGCTGTACCAACAGCTCCAACAAATACAATAGACTCTATGCCTTCACGTAAAACTGCCATAAATGCTAATAAAAACAATGATCTTTTATTTTGGCCGCTCACAACTTTATCTACTGCCTCTCCAACCTCACTATCATTTGATAAGTCATTATTCATAAGTTTTTTCATGCTAAAACCTAAACCAGTTAAAAAGGCTGCTCCCAACACCATCATAAAGCCTTCGAAAATCTCTTCTGTTTTTCCTGTGAAGTAATTTTTACCTATAGTATGGTAAGCGGCTATCACGCCGCCACCTAATGCAGCTGCTAACAAAAATCCAACAGCAACGCCGCACCAAACATGTTTTTTTAAATTAGGTAGTTCTGATCGTTCTAAATATTGCAATAAAATAGAAACCACAACTGCAGCTTCCAATGTCTCCCGAAATAACATAAAAAAGGCAGGAACCGCAAAATAATTCTCTTGTGCCGAATTTATATTTTCTGAGGTTGAACCACTAGCCTCGATCATAGGCAAAGTTGAAATTAAAGATGCAGCCATCAAAGGAGATAAGCTAGATAATGAAAAAAGTTTAGAGTTAGTTTGAAACATGTTAATCCACTCCGGTTTTATTTGTTTTATTTTATTTTATTTATTCTTGCTATTAATTTAAATAGGTCCATAAAATTAACACAAATGAGAATCACTTGCAAACAAAAAACAAGAAAATACAAGGTATTAGCTGGTGAGTAAAAAAATAAGTTTAGCTAAATATAGATATTTATAACTAAAAAAAATCAAAATTTTTTTCAAAAAAAACCTAAAAACTCAATTGTCTTAATAAAACGTTAATATTTCTATGTCATAGTAACACATCAAATATGCAAAACCGCACTTTTGATGTGGCTATACATATTGAAGATATTGAAGATATTGAAGATAAATATTAGGAGACAAGAATGACAACGTACATTTATACTCACGAAGAAAGTTTTGATTTGATTTCAAATCGAAAAGAAATACAAACGTTTTTAGAAAATAATGGTATGACTGTCAGTAAAGATGTACACGATAGTACCTGCACTAAAACTCATTGGACTGAAAGAGAAATTGGCAAAATCATCCAACACTGTAAAGTTAATGATGATTTGGTTTGTCATGAGGCAAGCCACTTAACTTGTTCAACATCACAAATATTAGAGCTTCTTAACAGAGCTACTGAACTTGGAATTAATATTCATTTTGCTAAATACAATATTAGCATTAATAATCAAACTAAAACGATTGCAACGCAAAAGTTACTAGATTTAATCAGCAAAATTGAAAGTGAATTCATCTCTAAGAGAACTACCCAAGCTTTAGCTAGACGAAAAGCTGCAGGCTTACCATTAGGTAGACCTAAAGGTAGAGGGAATAAATCTCTTAAACTTGATAAGCATCGTGAAGATATTGAAAAATATTTAGGTTTAGGTATTAGTAAAGCATCAATTGCTAAACTAGTTAACTGCCATCCACAAACTCTTTATGATTGGTTAGACAGAAATAAGCTAGGCAATGGCAATGATGAAAATCAAGCTCAAGATTCTGAAAATAAAGAGCGTATTTCAGCTTAATCTGAAGGAGATTGCGACTACCAAAGTCCCTTCCCCTTTGGGGGAAGGCTAGGATGGGGGGATCCAAACTGCAACTAAAACCCTTTAAGAATCCGCAATAACCTCAGAGCCTTCTTCAGAATATAAAAAGTCTCCATACTCTGGTAACCCGTCTTTATAAGGCGGGTAGGCTTCTCCTTGAATAAGAGGCTCTAAATAATCTCGGCACTCTTGTGTAATTCCAAAACCAGTACTATCTATATAATTTTCTGGCAAGTTAATCTCTACATTACAAACCTTATTCAAAGCTACTTCACCTATCACCCATTTTGCCTGCTTATTAGATTTAGATTTAAATCTATTTAAAGTTAGCATCACTCCAGTTTTACCACTTAAAGCTCGCTCTACAGCTTGCTCACCTATCTTATACGCACAATCAACATCAACTTTTGATGCGACATGCCTTGCTGAACGCTGCAAATAATCAGCTAACGCAAAATGATATTTATAGCCTAAATTATCTTTAATTAGTGATGCAAGCTTAACTGAAACTCCTCCTAATTGATTATGCCCAAAAGAATCACCAGCTTCACTATGCTCCGAGAGAAAAATTCCTTTAGAATTTTTTATCCCTTCTGCTGCAACTATTGTGCAAAATCCATATTTTTTAACGCACATATCAACTTGTGCTAAAAATTTACTAGAATCAAATATAACTTCTGGAAATAAAATTATGTGCGGGGGCTTTGATTTATCTTTTGATGCCAGAGCTGCAGCTGCGGCAATCCAACCGGTATTTCGACCCATAACTTCTAAAATAAAAACTTTGGTTGAAGCCGCTGCCATAGATACCACATCTAAACCTGCCTCAAGAGTTGAAATTGCAACATATTTAGCTGTCGATGGAAAACCTGGGGAGAAATCAGTATAAGGCAAATCATTATCTATAGTTTTAGGTAAACCTATACATTTTAAATCATACCCCACGCTCTTAGCATATTCAGATAGTTTATGCGTAGTGTCTTGGGAATCTCCACCGCCATTATAAAAAAAATAGCCAATATCATGCTCTTTAAAAACTGATATTATTTTTTCATATTGAGCCTTATTATCTTTAGGATCATCAAGCTTAAACCTACAAGACCCAAAAGCTCCTCCTGGAGTATGTTTTAGAGAAGCTATAAAAGCATCATCTAATAAATTCGTATCAATTAGGTTATTATTTAAAGCGCCCAATATGCCATTTTTGCCAGCATAAACCTTTTTAATTTTATCGGAATGTTTTCTGGCAGATTCAATTACTCCACAAGCAGTAGCATTAATAACAGCGGTAACCCCACCTGATTGTGCATAGAAAGCATTTACCATAAAAACACTCCTAAAATATAATATAGTTTAAACCGGCAATTGTGCCATAGTTGGAGCGTATCCTGCTTGTGACTGCTGATGGTTATGCACCACAGTTGCAACTGGTGGCGCTGAGGGAACTGGCGCCCGTTGAGCATGGCCATTTACGGGCACAGATGAACCATACAGACTTGCAGGAACGGCAACATCTCCAACATTACGATATCTGCTATCATACACAGACGGCCTATTATTTCTATTAGCTCTAATTAAGCAATAAACAAGCCCCATTAAAATAAGCCCAGACGACACTACACTTATTGCATGCGACTTACTTCTAAGACTAATATCCTCTGCTAAATTATTATATTTAACTATTTGCGCATCAGAGCAGTACCTTCTAGAATCAACCTCAAGATCATCATCACTGATACTTTCTGTGCAACTTACAGCTTGAGTATTATTTAATTGTTTACCAATACAGCCTAAGTTATCTAAAGTAGAACAATCATTAAGGTCACTAAAATATGCATCTTTAAATAATTCTCCTAAAGAATAAATCAAAGAAACACCCACAAAAGACCCTAAACAAAGCCCAATGCATTGCCTATATGTATAACCTCGTGATGAATTTGACATAATATACTCCTCTTTTTGTTATAAATTTGAGTTGTTGAAAATTTTATCATATGTTAAGTTTGTAATTTACACCAACTTTATTTCAAATAATAATAATAATTAAATTATGCTACCAACTCTTAACTTTACTGCCGACACATCCTATCAAGTATGCTTCACGCCGCAGCAAAACTGCACACAATTAATGGTTGATCATATAAAAAAAGCTAAAAAATCTATTTATGTTCAAAGTTATAGCTTCACTAATTACCCTATTGCTAAAGCTTTATACAAAGCATACAAACGCGGGGTTGATGTAAAAATTATTTTTGATAAAAGCCAGTTTAACCCAAAACACTTTTCCCAATCCAAATATTTTATTAAAAAGCATATTCCTGTTTGGATAGATAATAAACCGCGCATTGCCCATAATAAAGTTATGATAATAGATGATACTTGGGTTGAGACTGGGTCGTTTAACTTTACGTACAGCGCCCAAAAATATAATGCGGAGAATATGCTGTGGATTAAGGATAAGGTTCTAGCCAAAAAATATCTTAAAAATTGGTTTTATCGAAAGTCTAAGAGTGTTAGGCGTAAGTAACTGTTATATTTGATGCACTGGTTGTTGCCAGCCTGGATGCCCCTATCAAACCCCTGCCCCCGCCATAATCGCAGCTGATACATTCGCCGCACCAGAATAAGCTCTTGCAGCAAAACTATATACCGCATCTTTGGTACCACAAAGCATGCAATCACTCTCATTTGAAAAAAGTGCTGCCACAGAATTTTCTACAAAACCTTTCGTTACATTATATCCTAAATCCAAAAGCGGATAAGCCACCTTATTAAACCAAGTTTCTATATTCTTTATAGATATAATTGCACCCGCATAAGCCATTAATATAGCTAGCACAACTACAAACAATTTTAATAAAAAAGAGTTATCTTCATCTTCTTTTAGACTTTGCATAAAACTTTTTTTAGCATCTTTTAATTGCGACGTACTTTGTGGCTGCATGCAATCTAACGTACGTTGATTTAAACCTCTAGCACTAACATGTTGCGCATCCTCGGTTTTCATGGCCTCCTCTGTCATCTTTTTTAGATATGGTAATACTGCTGTTTCAATGAAATTTACCACTCGTTGTTGTTGTGATAATTCACGATGGAGCTTGACAATAGCAAGCTTAGATTTCTTTTTATATTCTTCTAGCTGAGCAATTTTTTGATCCTGAGCATCTACTCTATTAAATAAGTCCTTTAAGCTATTATTGATTCTCGATAAATCACTAGAACCCATGTTCAAGCCACTATCAAGCCCCAAGTGCGGGCGTGGTCTGCTCCCAGGGTTATAAGATAAAGATGCTCCGTCATGTGGGTTTCTATGCCTTAAATTTGCTGACATAATTATTACTCCTCAAATTAAATTTTTTTGTTATTATTTTTTTAAAGATCGTAAAGCAAAAAAATAATAAATCAATAATAAAAACGTGATCCATTGAGAAAATTAGTCTTCTCTGATAGGCTACATGCAACAAGAAAATAATATAAAACAGAGGAAATTATTATGAACGAACGCCAAAAAGCCCTAGAAATTGCAATGCAACAAATTGAACGTCAATACGGTAAAGGTTCTATTATGCGTATGGGGGATAACCCAGGTTCAAACGATATAGAAACCATATCAACCGGGTCTTTATCAATAGATATTGCCCTAGGTATAGGTGGTCTTCCAAAGGGAAGAATAGTTGAAATTTATGGTCCTGAATCATCAGGCAAAACAACAATTGCTCTACAAACAATTGCTCAGTGCCAAAAGAATGGTGGTACAGCAGCATTTATTGATGCAGAACACGCGCTTGACCCAGTTTATGCTAAAGCTTTAGGGGTTGATATTGATAACATGCTAGTTTCTCAACCAGACACTGGGGAGCAAGCTTTAGAAATCACCGATATGCTAGTTAGATCTGGCGGGGTTGATGTTTTAGTAATTGATTCAGTCGCAGCTCTTACGCCAAAAGCTGAAATTGAAGGTGATATGGGTGACTCCCACATGGGATTACAAGCACGCTTAATGTCACAAGCTTTAAGAAAGCTAACTGGAAATATAAAACGTACCAATACATTAGTTATATTTATTAACCAAATTCGTATGAAAATTGGAGTTATGTTTGGCAACCCTGAAACTACGACTGGTGGTAATGCTTTAAAATTCTACGCATCTGTTCGATTAGATATCAGACGCCGCACACAAATCAAACAAGGCGATGAAGTAATTGGTAACGAAACTAGCGTCAAAGTTGTTAAAAATAAAGTAGCACCTCCTTTTAAACAAGCTGAATTTGACATCATGTATGGTAAAGGCTGCTCCTATGAAGGTGAGCTTGTGCAATTAGGCGTTACACATAATTTTATCGAGAAAGCTGGCTCTTGGTATAGTTATAAAGGTAAAAAAATTGGCCAGGGTAAAGAAAATGTTAAAACATTTTTAAAAGAGAACCCGAAGGTTGTTACTGAGCTTGATGCGCTTGTTCGAAAACAGTGTTTGCCGCAAAAAGATTCTGCATCTACAACAACCACGCCTAACCCAAGCCCTGAGACTACCGAGGCTTAAGAGTGAGAATGGATGTCTGAAGAAACTTTCAAACAGGCAAAAAATTATGCTTTATACATTTTGGCTATGCGAGAGTATAGCCAAAAACTTATTATTCAAAAAATAAAGCTTAGATATAAAGATATATCTAGCACTCAAATTGATCAGATCATAACTTATTTAATAGAGAGTAATTATTTATCTAACACGCGCTATGCCCAGGCTAAAACCCGCCAACTTTTTAATAAATTTTATGGTAAAAGCTATATTGTTCGAAAATTAAAAGAAGATGGCATAAATAATTTAACTTCTGAAAAAGCAATCATTGAATCTTTGCAAGAATTAAGGCTAAACTGTGCACCAATGCGTGATATCTCATGGCTTGAGCAAATCAAGATTTATCTTGAAAAGCACAAGTATGATTTCTTAGAATCTGATTATAATTATCAGCAGAAATGGAAAAGAAAATTATATCAAAGAGGCTTTGATATATCAGATATTATGCAAGTTTTGACCAACTAAATATCCAAAATCTTAAAGAATTATTATGACAGATGAGAACAATACAAAAATTTTAGAAATAACAGAAGAACTAGATAAACTACGCATTGATCAAGCTGCATCAAAGCTTATGCCAGAATATTCTCGGGTACAAATTCAAAACTGGATCAAAGAAAATAAAATTTTACTAAATAATAAAAATTCAAAATCCAAAGAAAGAGTTAAAACTCAAGATCAAATTCAAGTAAATATAAATCCAGATGAAATAAGAAAACTACTCGAAGATCTTCCTGAGGATATTCCACTGGATATAGTTTTTGAAGATGAGCATATTTTAGTTATAACTAAACCTGCAGGCTTAGTTGTGCACCCAGGAGCTGGGAATACATCTGGCACTTTACTCAATGCCCTATTACATTATATACCTGAGCAAAAAAAGCTTGCTCGAGCCGGTATTGTACATAGGCTAGATAAAGACACCTCCGGCATTATGGTTGTTGCTAAAAGTGAATTAGCGCATTCAAGCCTGATAGATCAACTTAAAAGACGCAGTATGCACCGAGAATATGAAGCTATCGTTGAAGGAGTATTAACCGGTGGTTTTAATGTTAATGAACCTATTGATAGGCATCCTAAGAATAGAGTCAAAATGGCTGTAAGATCTAATGGTAAAGAAGCTATCACTCAAATTAGGGTTATCAAAAGATTTAAATCTCACACGCATGTTCAAGCTAGAATTTTAACTGGGCGCACGCATCAAATTAGGGTGCATTGTGCTTATAAAGGCCACCCTGTTTTAGGAGATTTAATCTATGGAGCAAGAAAAGTTGTGCCTAAAGATTCACCTAAAGAAGTAATCGAACTTATTCGTAGTTTCCCGCGCCAGGCATTACACGCTAAGACATTAACTCTTGTTCACCCAAAAACGCAAGAGCCAATGCGTTTTGAAGCGGATTTGGCTGAGGATATTGAGTTGTTATTGGCTAATATTTAGTGCTACTTGAAGCGCCCTAGCGAACACATTCAGCCCCTTCTTTTTCTCTACGTCTTGAAAGTGCGTACATTAGTGTCATAGATTGTTTTTTTATAGTATGCATTGGCGCCTTACCTAAAGAGATAGATTCCAACCCATCTTGCCCCACCTCTTTCTCGTGCATCTGACGTTCTCTTAGTAGTTTTTGCAAACCAGTTTTTTTAATTCTACTTGATTTGTATTCACTCTTACCAGTATGTTGGGCTGACTGGGCATGCTCTTCATCTTCTAGCCCTTCAGCTTCTAGTGCTTCGCATATAAGGTTTATATGCAAAATCTTAATGGTAAGATTTTTACCTTGTCCGCGCTTAGCACAGAAGTATTTCCAAATAGCTTTATCACTAGAGTGCTCATATATTTCTTTCAACCACTCTTTTATTGCATCAATTCCCTTTAGAGGGTTTTTAACTTTATCTTCACAAGAATCTAACATTGAATCAACTATTGCACGCATAGTAACATTATAAAAGTCATTTATTTGCTGCATTAACAAATCGTAAGAATCTGTGATATCTTCTGAACTCTGTGTTTGTCTTTTTATTTCTATTTTTATAATGAGATCATTTCTATGCTGACAAAAACCATCAATGTCAACCTTACCTTGAGTAGGGTTTCCATCATTGCAAACTGTTTTTGCCGATTCCTTAAAAGAACTCAAGCTACCTGTCAAGTCAGGGTCATTAATATTTCCAGTAAAGCTTTCTAAATTTTGAAAAAATGAATCTACTTCAGTGCTACTAAAAGTTTTATGCCGTTTCTGTCTTTCACCAAACTCCCAAACTTTATTTAATACTTTGGATTTTTCGTTAGCAACTTCTTTTCTATCGTATTTTTCTATGAACTCCTGAAGCAATAATTCCTCGGCCTCTTGAGAACTACCATTATTTAATTTTATTAGAGCATCTACTAGGCTTTTAAGTGGCTCGATGTTTGCATCTGCATCTGGTTTGCACATTTTATCTTTTAGATCCTTTCTTACTGGCAATACCTCTAGACATTGACTTAATCTAACTAATTTATCATCACCAACACGCTCTTCTGTTTCAACTTCTGGTTTCGGCTTAAAAGTAGCCTCAAATAGCTCTATAATTTTATTTTTTAGCATACCCTGCCACATATAAGGA
>CAJQSL010000037.1 GCA_905612315.1 uncultured Francisellaceae bacterium | reverse complement strand
TCTTGCTAAAACAAGAGCCATATTTAAATTATATTCAACAATTATCTAATAAAGGCCAAAATAGACTGCCAGTATCAAGCGGTGGGTTTCATTGGAAAACGCAAGATCCAAGCTTAGTAAAATTAATAGATAATAATTTTAGACCTGAGGTAAATGAGTTCGGTGGAATAACTTCTAATCAAAAATATAAAGTCCCGGATGTAAAATTTATTTATAGAGAAGATAGTGATTATAAATCTTCAAGCTTTGATGCTATGCCAGCTTATCACTCAGTTTGTGTAGGCGGAATAATGGCGGCAACTAGATGTTTTGTAGAATCTAAAAGTTATTCTGAATTAAAAACTAATACAAATTTCAAACCACCCCTTTTTATCACAGAAGGGCTTGAGTATGGTGCAGAGCGTGGGTCAGCTCGGTATATCGCACCGGATAGAAGTCAGTCGATGCGGTTTTTCCAACAAAATATTGGAATTTTTGGGGCGGATCGATTTAGTGCAATAAATTTAAGTTGGGAGATAGTAAAAAGAATGTTATTTACTCCTAAGTTACCTGAAGTATTAGAAGATCCTTGCTTTTTTCCAGTTGATGTAAATATAGATGAGCTTTGTAGCTCATTAGAAAATTTATCTGATACCATGTTATTTAGTTTTAACTTCGAGGCTTTGGCATGGGATTTTCTAAATATTAAAAATTCCAAAGAAAATTTAGATAAAGATGAATTATCTAAAAAAGCTTTTGCAAGTGATAATATGATTAAAAGTTTTGATGCTAATTATGGCAAAATTTATGATCAAAATGGGGTGATGATAATTAATCTGCATCCATTATTAGAAGATTATTATCAAAAATTAAGAACTGTATATAGCAAAAGATCTTTTGGCAAAGATTGGTTTTGGAAGCAAGATTACGAAGTTTTAGAAGAGAGTTATTCGCTTGATTTAGATTTGCCTGGGGTATCAAGTGTTTGGCAAACAAATATTGGTGGGGTTTTAAGATCTGATTTTTGGGATAAATTTTTAGGGCAGATAAAAACTTTTGGGGCGGATGTTGAGTCAGGCTTTATTTTGAAAGAAATTATTATTGAAGAAGGTTCTTTGTTTGGTTTAGTTTTCGCTGATAAATTAGATTCTAATAAAACCAGATTTATTAAAACTCAAAATGCATATTTAGCATTAGGTGCAACTAAATTCACACCAGAAGTTGCTAATCTTATGACGGTGAGTGGTTTTTCAGCTCTTGCATTAGTTGAGCATGATTTAAAGATGCCAATTATTATAGATTTACATCATTTTGTACCACTTGCTAAATTTAAAGATGAAACTGGAAAAGTTGTAAGCTTATTAAGAATTACTACGGGGGGTGATATTGGCCCAAGGGGGTCTAACTCAGGAGTGCCAATAACTTATCCTCTAAGTTTAATAGGTTGGGGGCATAGAATTTTCCCTGATAAAAATTTTAGAGTTATCGCGGCAAAAGGAGATTGTCGACGGGTAGTTAACTCACAAAATTCAGTTGAAACTATTACCCCTTTTTATGGGGTTAATATTCAGTCAGGCCCTGGGGGTTTGGGGCTGACGAGGATGTTTAATAGTTCTATTGCATCCGAGCCAAGCTAGCCTGCGACGGCCCATCTAAAAACTCGCATACATGCTCAAATAAATGATCCGCGTGATTTTTAAATAGAAATTGACCCGTACACTCGATTTTGAATAAAGCTCTGCGGCAAGAGGTTAAGATTTCATTTCTTTTTTCTAGATGTTTATCTAATTGCTTTTTAGGAATCAGTGAAAGGGGTGAGGGTGTATCTAGACCGCAAGGATGCTTAGGAGTTTCAAGATCAAAATAGATGCTAAAGCCATAAATCTTTTTAACTAAATTTTCTAAAGTTTTATTAGGGATCTGGTTTTGCAAAAAGGCTGCTAATAGTCGCAAGTTTGGGATAGTAAAAAATTTGCTTATTAATTGATTAGAGCTAAAGCTATATAGATCAAAAAAAATGGCATTAATAGCTTCAAATTCATTCTCGCATAATCGAGCTAGTTGGCTGGTTTTTTTTATTAAAATGGCGTCTGCTAGGAGTTGAGATGCTTTTAATATCATTTTGTGTGAGGCGGCGCCAGGGGTTGTGTGCTTTAAGTTTTTAGTTAATTGGCGTCTTGCTTGGCTGAAAATATTTTGTGAATTATCATAAATATTATTTAGATCTAAGCCATATTTTATTAACATTAGGCAGCTGTCAAAAAAATCTTGATAATCATTATTAGTGCTGATTGTTATTAAATTTGATAGTAGATCTGGTAATAGGGATGGGTAAGTTTTCTCATTTATAATAGCGCCTTTTTCAGCAAGCGCGTATATATAGTTTGGGCGTTTTAGTAAAGTGGCAACTTCAATTGGCGAGAACCCACCCCAGAAGCTATTTGGTTCTTCAGTATTTTGTTGGATATTTATACCGTATTCTAAAAGCATGCTAAATTTTCTATACTGGCCTTTCAGGATGGTTCTAATTAGGCATTCATTTTCAAGGCTGGGGACTGTTCTTTTAAACTTTTCCAGAACAACTTTAAGGGCCGCGCACGAGCCTGATATAGTAGCCTTGTTTACCAATTGATGTATGGTTATCCCAAATAGGTGGCTGTCGCCATCAGACTTAATCTCATAGTCTATTAGATGGCCTAAGGATCCAAGATGGTTTTGTTCTATAGCATCAAGCAAAGCTGGTCTTGATGAAACTACTTTTTTAAGTAGCATTAATGTTACATCTGGATGGGATAAAGTATAATTTAGCAGATTTTTTTTATCACTTGTTTCTTGGCGTAAATTTACACTTTCAAAAGACCGGATATTTGTTGGACAATTCATTTTCCAAAATTCAACATTAAGCTTATAAGTTGTGGCATTGTATTCATCTATTATTGCGATGGCTTGCGATATTTTCTCATAGCATTGTTTATACAAAAGCTCACCTGATTCATATTGTTGCATTATATATATTATATTTTGCAAGGATGGATGTAGTTCGTGGTAAGATTTTTTGTGATAGCTTACTTGATGAAGGTTACTAGGCATTTTATGTTTTTTTATAATTATTATTAATCATAAAATGAGTATAGATTAACTAATTTAGATTTTTAGTTAAACTTTAAGAAGAAGACTGGTTTTAGTCTTCTTCTTTAGGCTTCGTCGTCGTCGTCTTGGGCTTTATACGATTTGATTTCAGAGGTCCCAATGGTACGTTCTTGATGTTCTTGCGCTTGCTTTGATTGAATGGATAAAGTAGCAGTTGATCTTGCTAGTAAGCGCTGTAAGCCAATAACCTCACCAGTTTCAAGGCAATAGCCATAATCACCTTGAGAGCCTTTTCTGATCATAATTAAAGATTGTTTAACTTTATTTATAAGCTTGCCTTGGCGCTCCATTGTGCGTAAATGCAATTGTTGCATTTCTTGTTTGGTAGCAACGTCGTTTAGGTCAATTTCTTGCTCTGAATTTGCTAAAGCTTCTTTTGCTTGTTGTACCGAAAGTTCAATTTCTTTAGCTTGTTCCAGTAACAAACTTTCAAAAAAATCAAGCTGTTGTTGATTCATGTATTTGCTTTCAGGCATTTTAAGAAGTTCTTCTTTAGTGATGATTTTTTTGCCAGTCATAATATAATCCTCTAAATTATGATTAAGTAATAATTCATTATAAACAATTTTGTAGCTAAATTACCAAAAATAATAGCAATTATAGTTAAATTTTTACTTTTGTCTCCAACTTAGGGTAATTAATTTTACCTGTGCTAAGAAGTGGAATATCTTTGCAGAATATTATCTCAGCTGGAAAGTATAAAGAGCTTAGGCCTTTTTCTAAAATATGTTTGCGACATAAAGTTTTAGCTTTGTCTTTGGGTTTTTTGGCAATTTCATTGTCAGTAATAAGAACTAGGGCCTCGCCTTTTTTAGGATCAGGGCGAGTTAAAATAGCAGATGTATTATGCGGCCAAAGCTCAGTTATTATCTCTTCTAAGTGAGCAAGAGACAGCATCTCACCTGCAACCTTAGCAAACCTTTTGGCTCTGCCTTGTATAGTTATAAAATCATCTTCATCAATAGTTACGATATCGCCGGTGTCATACCAGCCATTGGGAGTTGGTTCTAAAACTCCAGGGCTATCTATTCTATAGTACCCAAGCATTACAGTTGGGCCTTTTAAAAATAGTCTTTTACCAGTTTCTAGATCCGGAATCTTCACAAGTTTATGCTCTATCCCTGGCAAAATTTTACCCACAGTCTTTTGTTTAAACATAAGAGGAGAATTTACCGCTATAACTGGACTCATTTCAGTGGCGCCATATCCTTCGTAAATGGTTAAGCCAAACTGATCATAATAATTTTGTTTAGTAGTTTCTTTTAATTTTTCACCACCTGCTATTACATATCTTACTTGATTGAAATCATACCTATTGGCAAACCTTGCATAGCCTGATAAAAAGGTGTCTGTTCCAAATATTATGGTGGCATTTTCATGATAAATGTATTCAGGGATTAGCCTATAGTGCAAGGGAGATGGATATAAATATGTTCGCACCCCATTTAACATTGGGAATAAGCAACCAGCTACCAAACCAAAGGCATGAAATAAAGGAAGCGAGTTAAAAAGCACATCTTGTCTATAGCCATCTAGACAAATAGATAGCTGCGTGCAGTTTGATAAAATATTTCTATGTGATAACACAACACCTTTGGGAGCGCCTTCAGAGCCTGATGTAAATAAAATACAAGCTGCTTTGTGTGCAGATTTTGGGTCTTTATTTGATTTTTTATTGCGGCGTTTAATTTTATAAGTGAAGCCATATTTTAATTTATGAGATTTTATGTGAGTAATTATTTCATCTAGATAAAGAACATTAATGTCATTTTCTTTTAGAACTTCTATGAGCGGCTCAAGTTTCATTTTTTCTACCATAAGAGGGTGAGTTATGACATGCGTAATTTTGGCAAGCGTACATGCATCTAAAACGCTTTTTGTGCCGCCTGAGTAATTTAGCATTGCAGGAGTTATCTCAGCTAGTTGGCAAGATAGAAAGTTTATGACTGTTGCATTTAAATTGGGTAATAATAAGCCAATGTTTTTAATATTATTTTTGGCTTTAAGCTTGGATAAATAATTGGCAAAGACATAACTTTTTTTAATTAAGTTCTTATAGGTCATAGGCCCTGTAATATCCTTAAAGATATTATCTTTGGCATAATAATATTTTTTGGCGGCTAATAGTTCTGAGAAAATAGTATTTTGTTGTGTTTGAGTTTCAACTATCATATTGCTCATAAGGTGCTGAGTGTGTCTTCGAATAATTAAACGGCGTTTACGACCTTTAATATCTGCCGGGCACTTTAGGTATTCAGGTGGGCATATTGTTATTTTTATTTTTGGAAAGAATCTGCGTTTAAGGCGACCTTTTAAATATGGCGTCATAAGCTTTGCATGTTCCGCGCCTTCAATTCTAACCGGTAAAATAGGTGCTCCAGAAAAGTGAGCTATCATGCCGGCGCCATCATACATTTTCATGATATGCCCGGTTAAAGAAAGTCTGCCTTCAGGGAAGATCAAAAGTCTAGTTTCTTGTTCCTTCACTCGTTTTATTAAAGTTTTAACCGCCATTGGGTGAAAAGGATTTAGTTTTATAACATTAACTAACCTTAAGAAAATATGCTTAACCCACCATTTTTCAGCCCAAGCTGCATCAATAGTAAAAAAAGGTCTTTTGGGAAGGTATAGCTCCATAAGGGCCGCATCAAGTAATGATTGATGATTAGCAATAATGATGCATTTATCTTGAACTTTTATAAAGTTTTCTATGCCAGATACTTCGACTCTGTAGAAGATTTTTGTTATTAATTTGCAAATAGGCTTGAGTATAAATCTTAACATAATATTTTCCCAAATTTATAAGCTACAGAAACGCACAAATCTATAAGTGCTTTGCCATTCGCCGGGGATTGCTTCGCCGTAGGCTCGCAATGACTGCGGTTGCTATTTCTTGGATTTTGTACACCATCCTAAGACTAAGATTAGTACACCTATTAAAGATATGAAACCAGGTCTTGCAATTAACCAGTCTTTTGAGTGTGTCAAAGTGCTCATATCTATGGATAAAGCGCCGCCAACTATGATTATTATTCCACCTGCTACTGCGATTAGCCTTGAAAACCAATTATCTCTTCTTCCTGGTTTTGCTTTTTCTTTTTTGTCTTTTGCCTGTTTTTCAAGAACTTTTATTTGTTGCTCCTGAGTATGTTTTAGGATTTCATAGAGCATGATTGGAACTTCTGGGAAATTAGCGCTTATAAAAGGGAAGTTTTGCTTGCTTCTATACCATATGCTTTTAAGACCAACTTGTTTTTTCATCCACTCTTCTAAAAATGGGCGTGCAATTTTCCATAGATCTAATTCTGGAAAAAGCGAGCGAGCTAAGCCTTCAATATTTAATAAAGTTTTTTGTAATAATAATAATTGCGGTTGAATATGCATATCAAATTGTTGGGCAATTTGGAATAGGCTCACCAATGTTTGTCCAAAGGAGATGTCTTTTAATGGTTTATCAAAAATTGGTTCACAAATTGTTCTTATCGCAGCTTCAAATTCTTCAATTGAGGTGTCATGTGCTATCCAGCCTGAGTCTACGTGTAATTTGGCAACTTTGTGATAATCTCGTTGGAAGAAAGCCAGAAAGTTTGCCGCAAGATAGTATTGATCATCTCGATTTAGAGTGCCCATTATCCCAAAATCAACTGCGATATAAGTTGGCTTTTTAGGGTTCTTAGTATTAACAAATAAATTTCCTGGATGCATATCGGCATGGAAAAAACAATCTCTAAAGACTTGGGTGTAAAATATTTCAATTCCTCTTTCGGCAAGAACTTGCATGTCTACTTTTTTGGCCTTTAAAGCATCTATATCATGAATTGGGGTTCCGTTTATTCTTTCCATTACCATGATATTATCGCGGCAATAGGGCCAGTGGATTTCTGGGATATATAAAAACTTATGGTCTTTAAAGTTTCGTCTTAGCTGGCAGGCGCTGGCAGCTTCGCGCATAAGGTTAAGTTCATTTAGCATATGAGTTTTAGCTTCACGAACAAGAGCTAGGATATTCATCTTGCGTGCAATTTTATTAAATCTTTCAGCGCTTTTTGCCATAGCCTCTAATATTTCAAGATCTTGTTTCATTATTTTGTGAACATTTGGACGTAAGACTTTAATAACAATCTCTCTACCATCTTTTAATTTTGCGGCATGAACTTGAGCAATAGAGGCTGAGGCTAAAGCTTTTGGAGAGAAGTCATCGAATGCGTCATTAATTGGTTTATTTAAAGCCTTTTCAATTATTTTTATGGCTTTTTTAGATTCAAAGGGCGGGACTTTATCTTGTAATTTCCTAAGCTCTTTCACTATATCTATTGGCAACATGTCCTGTCTAGTCGACAGAATTTGCCCAAATTTTACAAATATGGGCCCAAGTCTTTCAAGGGCTAGCCTTAAGCGTTGGCCTCTATTTTTTTTCCGATATGAAAACCAAAATGGGTTAAACCATGTTAAAAAATGAAATGTTTTAAGCAAAGGAGTACTGAAGGTTATATCATCTAACCCTTCTTGGGTCATGATAAAACCAATTTTCCATATTCTAAACCAGCGCTTGGTACGTTTGAATGCCATTTATTAACCCTACTCCATTGCCTTTTTAAACTTAGCACGATTATAATGACATTTTAGCATAGATATGAACTATTTATTTCCAGTGTGGCCAAAGCCGCCAGTTCCTCGCTCACTTTGCTCAAATTCTTCGACGCATTCAAACTGAACTTTTTGACAAGATAAAAATAATAGTTGAGCAATTCTATCCCCTGGAGTAATAGTATAAGGCAGGTCTGATCTGTTTAAACAAGAAATCATAAGCTCACCTTGATAATCAGAGTCAATAAGTCCTATAGAATTGCCTAAAACTATTCCATGTTTATGTCCAAGGCCAGATCTAGGTAAAATCATGGAGCATAAAGTTGGATCTTGCATGTAAATTGCATAGCCTGTAGGGATAAGCTCGCACTCACCTGGTCCAAGCATTAGCGGGGATCTTATGCATGCCCGAAGATCCATAGCGGCTGAGCCATTAGTGGCATAGTGAGGGTCTTGCCATTGTTGGGTTAATTCAGGGCGTAAATTTTTAAGCTGTACTGTTGGGGATGTTTTTGTGAAATTATTAGTTTTTTCAGTGTGTTGCTGTGGTTTTTGTGTTGATTTTTGGGTTGGTGTTTGTGTAGAAACTGACATAAGATATTCTCCAGTTTTTTTAATTTGAGTGTAGGTATAACATATAGAAAAAACATATTTTTGGCAACGACTACTTTTTTACTGTTGCGAGCGAGCGATGAGTCTGCAGTATTTTTTATCTAAAATTATATTTCACACCCTAGTTGCAATTGGCAGGAGGTTGCCACGTCGGCTAAAAGACTACTTTTTTGCAGTCGTTGCGAGCTCGCTATGCGAGCGCGGCAATCTCCTTCACCATATCATAAGCCTTGCCTAATATAATTCTTGCGATCTCATCTTTGGATCTAATAGAAATATCTTCAGCCTCGCCGTCTCTCGTAACTAAAGACACAGCATTATTATCATTATAAAAACCAATGTTTTGATTACTAATATCATTAGCCACGCATAAGTCTAAATTTTTAGCTTTGATCTTGGCTTTGGCATATTTAATTAGATCATGATCTTGTGCTGCAAAGCCAATCACAACTTCTGGTCTGTTATTATCATTATTATTTGATAAAGATATATCAGATAGTATATCTATAGTCTGAGTGATTTCTAGATTCATAGTATTATTAGATTTATTAAAACTAGCTTTTGGTTTCTTTATCAAAGATGATTTAGTAGGTTTAAAATCACTTACAGCAGCTGCTGCAATAAAAATATCTATTTTATTACTTAGTTGGTTATCTAAAAATTTATCTTTTATGCTTTGTGGTGTCTTGGGCAAGTTGCTTATAGGGCCCTCTAGAATTTCCCAGCATAACTTATGCATTTGTTCTGCAGTTTTAGCTTTATAAAAGTTTACGCCACTAGGTTGAGGTAAATTTGTTGGGCCTGATACTAAATAAACTTCAGCTCCCATATCTTGTGCTTGCTTTGCCAAGGCATAACCCATTTTCCCGGAGCTATGATTAGTTATATATCTTACTGAATCAATTGGTTCTTGCGTTGGCCCAGCAGTGATTAAGATTTTTTTGTTTTTTAGTATTTGAGGTTTAAATAAAGTTTGTGAAATATTTATAAGCAAATCTTCTGGTTCAGCCATTCTGCCTAGACCAATATCACCACAAGCTTGTTCGCCATAATTTGGCTGAATTATTTTGAAATTATTAATATTTTTAAGCTTTATAATATTTTGCTGGGTACGCAGATCATGCCACATGTTTTTATTCATAGATGGCGCGATAAGAATCGGGGTTGATTTTGGAGCAGCTAAAGTTAAGGTGCTTAATAAATCATCTGCCATACCATATGATATTTTGGCAATTGTATTAGCTGTGGCAGGTGCGATTAAAATAATATCAGCCCACCTGGCAAGTTCTATATGTCCCATGCTAAGTTCAGCTTCAGAATCTATTAATTTATAATGCACTTTGTTTTGAGTTAGTGCCTGAAGAGTGAGCTCAGTAACAAAAGCTTTGGCCGCATCTGTGCATACAGCTTTTATATCAGAATTTGGGTATTGCTTTTTTATTAATCTAATTAGATACGGAATTTTATAGGCTGCAATCGCACCTGTTATGCCTAATAGAATATTAGTTTTTTTCTGATCTAAAGTTTTCATAAGATAACTCTAATTAAATTAAGTTTAATAATTAGAATTATAATGATTTTGTGCTAGATATGGAATTTTTGTTTATATATCCAATCCAACTCAAAATACCGACCGTCGTTATTGCGAGCATACTTGCTAAAAAAATCGATAAAGTTAAATTGTTTGTCTAGCAGCTACTGTAAACCATTTGAATTAGCTGCGTTACTTCCGTCACCATGAGTTTTTCTAGCTACAGCTCCGTCCCCAGCTCCATCTTGCATTGTGCTATCAGCAATTGGAGTTGCTAAAGCAGGAGGCGGTGATACAGGTTGCTGTTGTTGCTGCAATGGGTTTTGCTGTTGTTGCTGCAATGGGTTTTGCTGTTGAAAAGAAGCTGAACCCGTGGCGGCTCTAGTTTCGCATTTAGCTAATACAGCTCTCATAAAGTTGTTTTTACTTATACTAGGATGCCTTATGTTCGGCATTTGAACTAGTCCGTTAGTATCTTGTTGTTTAATCTGTAAAATAAATTCAGCATATTTTGCAACCTCAGCATGATTTGCAGCATCTCCATGAACAGTCAGGATTTGTGTTTCACCTGGTTTTAATGATTCAATAAATTTCAAAATAAAATTAATATTATTACTTGAAACATCACCTGTTTTAGGGTTTATCTTGGTTGTAAATGTTTGAGGACTATGTCCTGCTTGGCCTGGCTGGCCTGGCTGGCCTGCTTGTTGTTGCAGGCTCATTTGTATAATTTTTAATACATCTGAATCATCTTTAGATACTTCAGTGATTATTGTTTTACTATTGTCATCAAATAATTTATTTGTTTTATAAGCCGCTGTGTCGTAAGTACAGTCCTTGCCAGCACCTGCAAGTTCATTTTTATATTTATCTCTGAGAAACTCTTGCAAACACTCTGGTGTTTTAAATTTATTTGTTTTTCTTCTTCTGGCGGCTCCAGGTGTGCTCAGTAGTGATGGCGGAAAAGGGGGAGGGGGTAGGGCTGCAATTGTTGGTCCTATTGCTGCTCCTGCTGCCGCTGTTGGTCCTGCTGCCGCTGTTGGTCCTATTGCTGCTCCTGCTGCCGCTGCTGCTGCCGCTGCTGAGTCTTTGCTGCTAGACATAATATGCACCTGTTCAATTATCTTTTAATTAATCTATGTGTTTCAGCTTAAATCTTTTATGATGTTTTTTCAACAGGTATGACCCATTAAAAATACCTAAGTTTTATTTTTCTTATGTATTTATTATGATTGCTTTTGTTATTTTTGAGTGCTAATTTAACTAATATTAAAGTTATAGTATTGGCTGATTTTTCTAGGAGTTATTGTGAGTTTTAATAAAGCAGATTTAAATAAAGCAGTTTTAAAAAAAGTAATCCCATACAATGATATTCCTGGTTATTATCCAGTTGGACATGATGATCATATTGAAAAACAAGCTTTTGATATAATGGTTAATTATGATTTTAAAGGCGCCAATAAGGCAATAGGCCTTATTGAAAATAAGTTATCATATCTTTTTTTTATAGATACCTTGCCATCAGCATATTTGTCTACAGAATTTTCCCAATGTATTAGGCTTGAATCAAAACTTAGTGCCTTGGAGTCTCAAATAGGGACAATGCCAGATGGTCCTAAGAAGGACAGATTGTTAGCTAGAGTAGAATCTAGTTTAAAATATCTTGAGTTTAAAAAAGAGAGGATAATTGGGCTGGAGATTAAATTTCAGGATGAAGATTATGATCAGCAATTAGAAATGATTAGGCATTATTTTAAAAAAAGTGAAGCAGAGTTTGAGTATTTTATTAAAGAGATAAAAGATTCTCAAAATCATTTAAAAAATGAGGCTTATTGGGATAGATTGCTTGAAATTTTAGGGGAATATGGTAGCTGCTATGAGAATATGTATGCTGATTCAATTTCTGATTTAGAGCTATTAGAACTTATTTTTGTTAACACAAATGATGTTTTATCTCCAGAGTTTGAGGGTAAGTTTCTTAAGACTTTGGAGCAAGATGATCGTTTTGATGCTTTTTATATAAATCAAAAAATGGATAGATTAAAAGATAATCCAGTTAAAATAAGTGTAAAGCTTGATAAAAATGCCCTTATGCAAGAAGGTGTTGAGCAGCATGTTTTAATTTATCAGCTTGAAGGTAAAGAAGTTAGGTTTAACTTAAGGCGCGATAGAGCCGCTAATGGTTTACATATTACCCAAATAGATGAACCATTTATTATTAAAAATAAGGATTATGAGTTTTTAAGTTTATATGCGAATCAGAACATTGGTTTAAAATATGCAAGAAGTCTAGATGCTTCACCAAAATCTTTGTTAGAGCTTGGTGGAAATGATTTTAAAGAGAACTCAAAAGAGAATTCTGAAGATTTTTCTTTTGAGACTAATTAACTTACTACTGCGTACAAAACTGAATTTTAGTTTGCTTTAGAGCAAAATCTACAGCCTCATCTAGTTTATATCTTCTAGCGCCTTTAATTAATATTGATTTGATATTTTCGTCTGTTAAATGATCGGACAATATTTGATTTAAAGATTTTAAATCAGGAATATATTTAATTTGATCATAAGTTTTTAGCATTATATCTATAATATCAGGATCACCAGTTAGATAAATATAATCAAATTTTGCACCTTTTAGTTCTTTGGCTATTTGTTGGTGAAGGTCTTTTGTGAATTCGCCAACTTCAGTTAGGGTGGAGCCGATATATAATCTTTTCCCTGGCAGTTTTTCTAGGGTTTTAATGCCGTTTTTGACAGATACAAAGCTTGCATTATAGGTGTCATCAATTAAGATTCGGTCATTGTGCAAAAAGTATGGAAACATCCGCCCTTTAATCGGAGTTACTTGCATTAGACCCTCTTTTATATCACTTGGTAGTGCGCCAACACTCAAAGCGCAAGCGCTAGCAGCAAGAGCGTTTTCTATCCATTGCTCGCCAATTAAAGGTAGGGCTATAATCTCATCACTAATTGGAGTGTGGAGTTTAAATTGCATTAACAATCCACCGACTGAATGAACCCAGCCAGTTTCAGATGAGCTTATATCAACATGCTCTTTTGAGCCAGGTTCACTGCTATATCTTATGGTATGAACCGAATCCAAGTTTTCAGAGAATTTTTTTAGTAACTCATCATGCTGATTTATTACAGCTATATTAAGCTTATCAGATGAGAATATCTTTGATTTTTCCTCTAGTATTTGCTCTAAAGATTCAAATTGCCCGATGTGTGCAGGTTGAATGTTTGTAATTAGTCCAATCGTGGGTTGTGCGATGTCAGTTAGATATTGCATTTCAGTTGGAGCGTTAATGCCCATCTCAATTATCGCTATTTCATGCTCAGGCTTAAGCTGCATTATGCTTATGGGGAGGCCATACTCGTTATTATAATTGCCATCAGTAGCATGAACATTAAATCTTTGTTTTAAGATAGATAGTAGCATTTCTTTTGTGCTAGTTTTGCCTGTGCTGCCTGTTATTCCAATTACTGGGATATCAAATTTTTCTCGCCAAGCTTTTGCAAGTTGCCCTATCCCAAGGGTTGTATCCTTTACAATAATTTGTGGGATATTTTTAAACTTTTTTTGATAAGAGCTAACAATTAAGCCTTCAGCGCCTTTTTTAATTGCATCTGGGATAAAATCATGGCCATCATAGTTTGGGCCTTTAATCGCTGCGAACCATTGTTTTGGTTGTATCGTTCTTGATTCTATACTTATGGAGGTTACAGGTTTGTCACTGCCGTGATAAGTTGCATTAATTTGCTTTGCAAGATCTTTAAAAGACATAAAATTTATTAAATCTAGATTATTTTAACTCAATATTGATATAACTAATCTCTTAAGTCAATTTATAATCAATTTTATTTGCAAGTCTTATGTACTCATCAATTGATAAATTTTCGGGGCGTAACTTAGGGTTTATTTTTAAATCTATAAGTTGCTGTTCTGAAAAAAGAGATTTAAGTGAGCTTTTTATTTGTTTACGTCTTTGATTAAAAGCAACTCGGGTTACTTTTTCTAGATTAGATAAGTTATTAAGCTTAGGATATTTATTAGCCTTGGGGGAGAGCCTTACAAGTTTAGATTCAACTTTTGGTGCTGGCGTAAATGCATCGGGCGGAATATGGGTTAAAGGAGTTACATCACAAAAATATTGCGTAATAATTGAAAGTCTGCCGTAGTTTGAGTCATTGTGACTTGCAGCTAATCTATCTACTACTTCTTTTTGTAATAAAAACACCATATCTTGTAATTTAGATATTAAAGGCAAAAGCTTGATAATCAAAGGTGAGCTTATATTATACGGCAAATTGCCGATTATCCTGGTGTTTTTTGAAGTTAGTAAGTCTGAAAAATCTACTTTTAGAACATCTATATTTATGATTTCTAATTTGTTAGATTCAATCTCGCTTTTGAAAATTTTTGAAAGCTCAGATATGCAGTCTGTATCTATTTCTATAACTTTAAGTTTGCTTGGGTCAGCTAAGTTATCTAATAAATGTTTTGTTAAAGCACCAAGTCCGGGGCCAATTTCTATAATTTTATCAGAAGGCTGAGGGTTAATGTTTTTAACTATTTCATGTAGATAATAATCATTTGTTAAAAAGTTTTGTCCAAATCTTTTTTTTGCTTTATGGGATATTTTATTATTCATAGTTTTCCGCTAATTCTTTTATGTTTTTATTTATATAACCTAATTTGATTAAAGATATGTTCTGAACTTTAATCAAAATTCTCATGTAATAAAACCGATTTGCATTGGGGTTTCTTATATCTATATGATGCAATTTGATCAGCTAATATAATAGCTTCAACTAGGCTTGACTCATTTGCCCTTGTTGAGCCTGCCAAGTGTTCAGCTGTGCCATGATCAACGCTGGTTCTAATTATTGGTAGCCCCATGGAATAATTAACTGCTTTGCCAAAGCTAATAGTTTTAATAGCTGGTAGAGCTTGATCATGATATAGCGCTAGTACTAGATCAAATTCACCATTTAAAGCTCTATAAAATAAAGTATCAGCAGATAGTGGGCCTGATAGTTTCGCATTTGGATATTTCAAAGCAATATTTTTTATAGCAGGAGTTATAGATAATATTTCTTCATCTCCTAGATAACCATTTTCACCAGCATGTGGATTTAAGCCGCAGATCGCTATTTTAGGATTATTTAAATTAAAATTAAGTTTTAAATCTTGAATTATTATCTCAAGAGTATTTTCTATATGCTCTTTTGAGCATGTTTTGGCAACTTCTTTAAGAGGAATATGCACCGTGGCTAGAGCTATTTTTAACTTTTTATAAGAGAACATCATAACTGGCTTAAATGGGCTGGGCTGGTTTTTTATTTCAGATAAATAATCTGCGATAAAAGTTGTGTGGCCAGTAAATTTAAAATCAAAATTTGCCTGATTTATGACAGCTTTGTTAACGGGGCCGGTAATCATGGCATCATAAGTTTTATCAGCGCAAAGCTTGGTAGCTATTTTTATAGACTCTAGTAAAACTTCTGAGTTATCAGGATTAGGTTTTGAAGCTATAACAGGATATTTGTATTTTATCGGATGAAAATTTAGAGATTTTAGATTATCTTTTGAAATATTTAATAATTTGGCCCTAGAGTAAATAACATCAGGGTCAGTAATAATGGTTAAATTTTTTATTATTTCAGGATATTTAGTAAGCATGCAGGTAATATCAGGCCCGATTCCCGCAGGTTCACCAACTGTTAGAATTAATTTTGAATTTGAGTTTAGTTTTTTCATATTTCCCATGTTTTTAATAAAGTTTTTAGGCTAAAATGCTTATCATTAAATTATTTTTCAGATAAAAATAACAAGTTTGATTCCAAGTTTGATTCTGGGTTCTTTATCAAGCTTATTATTTCTCCCTTAACAATAAAAGAAGAGCTATTATAAATGATACAACTAGCACAACCAAATCATGTTTTAGCAGCAAGTATTTTAAAAAATACTTTTTCCCTGAATCCAAGCTTTATTTTAGGGGAATATCCTTTTTTCTGGATCAGATTGTTTGGGGTTTTCATAACAGCTTTAATTTTTAGCTTGGCTTTTGGAAAACTAAGTTTGACTTATTTGTCGCGCTGGCAGATTAAACAAGTTATTAGAGAAGAGGGCCCTAAAAGGCATTATGCAAAAGCAGGAACTCCGACTATGGGCGGGGTCGGCTTAATTTTAGCTTTAGTAATGTCTTTATTATTATGGGGTAATTGGTCGGATGTGACTTTATGGTTAAGTTTAGCTGGCTTAGGATTATTTGCTTTGATTGGTTTTTTAGATGATTTTATTAAAATTCAATTTAAAAACACTTCAGGGCTTAGAGCTAAATATAAGTATGCAATGCAATCTGTTTTTGCTATGGCCATAATCTTTGTCGGGTATAAGTTTCAGATTTTACCAGATAGAGTATTTGTGCCATTTGTATCAGGTGAGAATTTAAATGTTTATTCTATTAGCGCCCTGGGGGTGAAGGGCATAGTAACCTTATTTATTTGGCAATATATCGTTATTGTTGGTGCTAGTAATGCTGTTAATTTAACCGATGGGCTAGATGGGCTAGTAAGTGTGCCGGTTATTTGTGTTGCAATTGGCTTAGCAATTTTGGCATATTTTTCTAGTAGTTTGAATTTGTCGCACTTGGTGCATATTCCATATTTTTCTCATGGACTTGAAGTTATGGTAGTTTTAATAGGCTTAGCTGGAGCGTGCATGGGGTTCTTATGGTTTAATACATATCCTGCGCAGATGTTTATGGGGGATGTCGGGGCTTTAGCTTTAGGAGCCTTGCTTGGGGTTTGTGCTTTGATGTTATCTCAAGAGATAATCTTTGCTGTTATGGGGTTTTTATTTGTTATTGAGGCTTTATCAGTAATTATTCAGGTTGGGTCTTATAAAATTAGGGGCAAAAGAGTATTTTTAATGGCACCTATTCATCATCATTTTGAGCTAAAAGGTTGGGAAGAGCCTAAAATTTGCGTTAGGTTTTGGTTGCTAAGTGTGGTGTTTGTCGCGCTTGGATTGCTGGTTTTGTTATAGTTTTTGGGTGGCAGTGACAATCAGACGTTATTGAAATGACAATTGGACGCTATTGAAATGACAATTGGACGAAGGTATTGTGTTTTTTCAAGCCTGAGTTAGGCGCGAAAACCCAACGCAGTCTTTGCGAGCGAGCCGTAAGGCGAGTGTGGCAATCTCCTGCTAGTTGCAACTACTTCTTTTTATTTATCTTCTCTCTCAAATCCTTAGCAACTTTAGAAGCCTCTTCCCGCTGCTCTTTAGTAATCTCATCTAGGTTCTCACCATTAATCCCAATAAAATTAGTAAATTTCTCCATAGCAATATTTTCATGGTAACTATAATTGCTTTTATAATATTCGATAACTTTTTTGATTAAAACTAAAGACTCTTTTGGATATTTCTCTTGTAGTTGCTCAATAACTTTTTCGCTAATAGGAGCTCTTTGCCTAAAATTTTTGAAGAAGCATTTAGGAAGTTGTTGCATAATCCTTTCTAAAAACTGTACCCGGCGTCTTTCGTGGTATTCTCTACAGATTTTTTTTGAATGCTTTTTTTCTTCTTCTTTTATTTCACTGACGTTTTCACCTTTTAAATCTACTCGGTGAGTTGAGTTCAAGATGGCATAAGCATAGCCAACCTGGCTTACATGATTTTTAATGAAATATTTAAGATGTTGCGGTGGGTTAAAAAGATCAGGGTTATCTTTTAATAAATCTTTATGGATCCCGACTTTAAGTGGAATATAGTTTTCTCTATCAAAAACTTTTGGATATTTCTCTTCAATAGCTTTTCTAATTTCGCGAGCTTTTTTTTGAAAAACATCTTTTTGCTCTTTTGTCTCTACCGCTTTTTTATCTAAGGCTGCTTGCAGTTGGTTTGCCATTAAATTATTTTGTGGTTCTTTTTGTACTCTATTGGAGCGATGTCTGGGTTGATTTTTTTGTTTAAGCGGCATGTTTAAATTCTCTATAAAAATTGTGAGATCAATGTATTGTAGCGTTTGCTCTGCTTAGTCTCAATAGGCTAGCTGATTCTATTAATAGCCAAATCACAAATTTGATTAAGAGATGATAAATCTTCACCTTGTGGAAGGCATTTAAGCTCAGCTTTAGCTTTTATTATAAAATCTTTTGCCTGATCTTTAGCAAGTTCAAGTGCATTTGTATCTATTAAGATATCTGTAATGATTTCTAGCTTTGATTCATCGGCGTTGTTTATAGCTGACTTTATAATATCTTGTTGCTCTTTTGAGCCTTTTTCAATAGCAATTAAAATTGGTAAAGTAGGCTTGCCTTCGCGAAGATCATCACCTTGAGATTTGCCCATTTGAGAGTCAGTCGAGCTGTAATCTAAAATATCATCAACTAATTGAAATGCTATACCTAAATATTTACCAAAATTGGCGCAGTTATTTATTATATCATCACTTTGGTTGCTAATAATTGCTGATAGTTTTGAAGCAGCTTCAAATAATTTAGCGGTTTTAAGTTTTATCACTTTAAAATAATGCTCAATAGAAATTCCAGCATTCTTAATACTTGATAGTTGGAACATCTCACCTTGCGCAATTTGGTTAGAAGTGTCCGCAAGCTCGGACATAACTTCTAAAGAGCCAATTTCGTTCATAAGCTGGAAAGATCTAGAATATAAAAAATCACCCGTTAGGATGCTGGCGGTATTTCCCCAAATATTATTGGCAGTTTTTTGCCCACGCCGTAGTTGGGATTCATCAATTACATCATCATGTAATAAAGTAGCGGTGTGAATGAGTTCAATAATAGCGCCCAAGGTTAGGTGATGCTGATTATCTTGATGCTCAAAAACTCTAGCTGTTAAAATGCTAATAAGTGGGCGTAATCTTTTGCCTGGCTTTTGGGTAATATGATTGTTGATTTGTTCAATAAGTGGAACATCAGAGCCTAAAGATGTTCTTATTATCTTATTGCATATATCCCAGTCAGGTTGAATTCTAGTTATTATTTGCGAAAGTGACATGTTTATTAGTTCCGTTATTTTTGTTAATTTTAATAAGAAAAATAAATCCTCAGGCGATTATAATAGCAAAAGCATAGCCTAGTAAATAAACAAAAAATTAACTATAGAATTCAGTTGTTTATCATGTTTTTGTGAGTGCAGCCTGAAAAAGCACTGGAAATTTGTTAAGTTTTGAGATATTTTGTATATATATGCGTTGCATATTTATTTATTTTATCCTCAGTTAATGCTTAGTTAATTATACTTTGAGGGTGTTATATCAGGAGTTTTTTTAAGGAGAAATTTGCAAGGTTGGTTCGTTTAATAAAATAATAAAATAAAAGGGTTTTTATGGCGGGTGTTGATGAGGTTCTAGATAGATTGTCTTCTGATTTTGGGTCGGGGGAGTCTGTAGCTTCATTTCGTAGGTATGATAAAAGTTCTGGTAAATATCAAGTTTATAATAGCCCTAGGAGAGGGGCTCGTGAGGAAAGCGAGGCCCCAAAAAACATAGATGTTGCTAAAGCTTTGGCTGCAAAGGATGCTAATCTCGCGAGCGTATTACGTAGACAAGACAAGTTTCGGAAAGCTAAAGATGGTTTGGGTGATTGGAGTCAACCTTTGATGGGGCTTTCTTTTGGAGGAAATGATTTTAGTTTTCTTCTAAAGTATCGAAGACCTGAGTATTGGTGTGAATTCTCACAAGGTACTGAGGTTCTTTTTGGAGATGAATCTTCCCAATTTGATTTTGATCCTTATTTAGATAAAGCAAAGCTAGATGATGTTTTTGCAGTAATTGCTGTAAAAAATATGCAAAGATTAGCTAAAGTAAAACTAGCTAGAGCAAGCTATTTGGAGAAAGTAGGAGCTGCAAAAAAAATTCAAAGGCTAGTAAAAGAAAAAATTGATTTTGGCAAGGTTGATTTGACACTTTCTCAAAAAACAGCCAAATATACATTGAGTTCAGTTGCATCTGGCGTAGGCGCGGTAATGGTGCTAGAAGGTTGGTTGCAGTGGCTTAATAATGTTGGTATTGCTGGATCTGGTTTCGTCGTAACAAACCCCATTCAGTTGGCGGTTTTTATGGGGGTTATGGGGCTGACATATATTAATTATCTTGTTAATTATAGGATGTATAAAGCTAAAGTTGAGGAGGCTTTTGTCGCTCAAGAGTTAGAGCGTAGAAATCAACAAAATTTAGCTAGAGAAGATAATGACCCTGCTGCAGGTCCCGGTGACCAGGCTGGGTTGGCTGTTAATAATCAGGAGCAGATGGCCGCTTGGAAAAAGTATTTATTAAAGTTTTTAAAGCTTGTGCTTGGGGTTTCAATTGCTCTTTATACAGTAGCTTTTTTCTTTGCAAGCTTTCAAAATGAGTTTTTATTTAGAGAGTTTTGTGGAAAGTTTATGAGCCAGACGCTTTTAAATCAGCAATCATTCACTCAGCTAGTAGCAGCTAATCCTGTTGGGGCAGTTTTCTCAATCATATTTTTGATCGCAGCATTGTTAGCTGCTGGATGTCAGTTCTATTTTGCAGTATCTAGCCTTCTTAAAAGATCTCCGGCAGAATCTTTAGAAAAGATGAAAAACTATTTTAAAAAGATAAACCCATTAAATAAAAAAGTATCTTGTGTTAAGTCTGATGAAGATTTGCATTCTGATTTTAATTTAATTTTATCTAAACATAAATTATTCGCAAAAGAGCAAGGTAAGCATAGATTATCTTTATTAAGCTTAGAAGAAAAAGTTTATCTTATTGCTGCATTAGAGGGGCTTCCTGTAAAAGGCTTGAGTAAAGAGCAAAGAGATATATTTATTAAGCATAAAATTTCTCAGTATAGAGTTAAGAGCAAAACCCAATCTAGATTAGAGGTTATATTTAAGCTTATTGGTGTTGGTTTGTTTGTTTTAACCATTGCATCTTTGGCTATTTATTTCGCACCATTGGTTATGACAATGTTGCCTATTGGGATAGCTTTTAAGTGTATATTAGGTATTAGCTGGGCATCTTTAATTTTAGCAAGGCTTCCGATATGTTTTGAGAGTTGCTTTTGGGGTGCTGAGCGCTTTTCAGCATTAATTTGCAATTATGATGCGTTTAAATTTAAGTGGCAGGGGCATGGCAAGAGGCTCAGAGGTATAATCGCTTATAACATTGTAAATGCTGTTGCAAATGTAGCGCTATCATTTTTTGCTGGAGCGAGTGGAGTGTTATCTTATGGCTTTGCCGCATCAATGTTCTTTTTATCTTTAGTTATAACTACTAAGCCTTCTTTTGAGAAAAATAAAGTAAAAGTTAAAAATGGAGTTATACAAAAAGAGGATAAGCCTAAGTCTAAGGGGAAATCTTGTTTTTCATCTGCATGGCAGGGGGCGAAAAATAGGTTTAATTCTTTGACTAGTAGAAATGCAGGTGAAGGGGTTGGGGCTGAAGTTGCGGTTTAGCAGTTTGGATCCCCCCATCCTAGCCTTCTTTGCTTAGCTGTCGTTGCGAGCATGTGCGCAGCACTGCGCGGCAATCTCCCACCCGAGTGCTACTTACGACCCTTGCAAAAAACAATCACAACAACCCCGACCAATATTAAAGGAACAGACAATAACTGCCCCATGGTTAACCATCCCCACGCAAGAAATCCAAGTTGAGCATCTGGCTGTCTGAAAAACTCCATTATAATTCTAAGTATGCCATATCCTATTAAAAAACTGGCAGACAAAATTCCAGCCCTTCTGGGCTTAAGTGAAAATACCCATAAAACAATAAATAATAATATCCCTTCTGTGCATGCTTCCATCAGCTGAGATGGGTAGCGGGGTAAATCTCCTGCATTTGGAAAAACCATTCCTATTGGAGATGTGGTTACTCGTCCCCAGAGTTCGCCATTGATAAAGTTGCCAATTCTACCGCAAAACAGCCCAGTAGGAACAATGGGTGCAAAAAAGTCGGTTAATTCCAAAAATCCGCATTTTAATCTTCGGCAGCCGTAAAGGGCTGCTAGAATAACGCCGATTAACCCTCCGTGAAACGACATTCCTCCATCCCAAATTCTAAAAATAATAAGTGGGTGGTGGATAAAATTAGAGAAATCATAAAACAGCATGTAGCCGATTCTGCCACCTAGAAGTACACCTATTATTCCATAGAATAAGATATCGTTTAGTTCTTCTGTGGTATTTATAGGAGTCCATTCTTGTCTTCTTCTAAATTGCCCAAGGCACCAGGCAAGTGCAAATGATACTAGGTACATTAAGCCATACCAATGAACTTTAACTGGTCCTAGCTTTACTGCTACTGGGTCAATCTTTGGATATTTTAGCATTAAGTCTTCTCGAATTTATTTTTAAATATTATCTAATTATCTAGGCCAGTTATCTAGGCCAGTTATCTAGGCCAGTTATCTAGGCCAGTTATCTAGGCCAATTATCTAGGCTAATTATCTAGGCTAATTATAACATAGAGACTGAATTATTAAGTCTATATCCTAATAGGTCAAAACCTATGTTTTTTGTTAGGCTCATAACTTTTATTCGCTCTCCCATCTCTAGCGGTGATAGAAGTGTTTTTGCTTGGTTATTAAGCCTGAGTTGTTCAGATGATGATAAATTTGACATCTGTTGTTCTAGCCTTTCTGTTAGGCCAAGACTTGCTAAAAACATAGCTTGAGTCGTATACCCGGATACTTTAAATCCTAGTTTTTTAGAGCTAAGTGCTAGTTGTGTAAAGTTTACATCAGAAGTTATATCTTGTAATCCTGGATATACAAATGGGTCATTATGCATTCTGTGTTGATAAAAGCATCTTAAAGACCCTTCTGTTTTATTCGGTGCATAACAGTTTTTTTGTGAATCACCGTAATCTAGAAATATGGCAGCTCCTTGGTCTAAATTTTTGGTTATATCATTTAGCCAGTTTTCAAGCAGGCAATTTACCTCAATATAAAATGGTTGATCTTTATTTATATTTTCAGAGAACTCTGCTTCATCTTTATTTGTATAATAATTTAGAATCTTGCCTAAAACATCATTGTTTTTTATGAACGCATCGGCCTTGGGGTTTATGCTATCCATCTCGCACCAGGTAAACCTTTGTTCATGAGCATCTAATTTTACGCCAAGCTCGGTCAATCCATTATTTGATAATTTAATAGTGTGTATAGGAAGAGCATCTATAACTTCATTGGCTATAATTACACCATTAAACTTTTCAGTAGGAGGTTCGCTAAGCCATTTTACGTGATGAATTAGTTCTGGGCAAAGATGTTGGATTTGGTCAAGTTGTTTGGCTTGAAGTTGAGGGGATGGTTCTAAAATCAAATATTTCTTCGGTAATAAATTTTGCCTATTTAAAACACTAAGAATGTGAGCGGCCATTAATCCTGAGCCGGCTCCAACTTCAAAGATAACCGCATTTGGTATTTTTTTAATTAGCTGGGCTAATTGGTTAGCTAAAGTTTCCGAGAATAAGTTTGAACATTCAGGAGCTGTAATAAAATCTCCTTGTTCGCCTAATTTATGAGAACCTCCGGTGTAATAACCTAGCTCTGGAGTGTATAAAACATCATGCATGTAGGTTGCAAAATCAATT
>CAJQSL010000036.1 GCA_905612315.1 uncultured Francisellaceae bacterium | reverse complement strand
ATCACCTGAGACTAGTTACCCTCCTGGGCCTAAAAACATTGGAATTTTATCTCTTATACATTATAAATTTCCAGTTCAAGCAATTGTTTCAATATTACATAGGATATCTGGAGTAATTTTATTTATTTTTATTCCGATTATAATTTGGGCTTTTGATTGTTCTATGAGCTCACAGGAAAGTTTTGGTAAAGTAGTGAATGCTTTTGATAATGGCGGCGTAGAATTTGTTATCTGGTTCTTTACTTCTATGCTAATTTATCACCTTTGTGCTGGGATAAAACATTTAATAATGGATATGGGGTTTTGTGATTCAAAAATTTCAAGTCGCATTGCAAGTTATCTCATGCTAGTAATATCAATTGCATTAATAGCTTTATTAGGAGTGTGGATATGGTAAAAACAATACAATCTTTTACAAACAGTGGTGTGCATGATTGGATTTGGCAAAGAATAAGTGCCTTAGTAATTGCTGCATATGTTCTTTTTATATTCGCCTTTTTACTATGTCACACTGTTGGCGCTAGTAATCATCTAACATATGAAAATTGGCATGGCTTATTTAGCATGCTTTGGATGAAAATAGCAACTGTCATATTTGTATTGGCACTGATTATTCATGCCTGGATAGGAACATGGACCATTCTTACTGACTATATACACAATGCTATAGTTAGAAATATTTTATTATATGCATTTATAGCCGGATATCTTATATATCTTATCTGGACTATTAATATTTTGTGGAGATAAATTATGTCAATGAAAATACATCATTTTGATGCGATTGTAATAGGTGCTGGTGGTGCAGGGTTGCGGGCTGGCCTTCAATTAGCTAAAGAAGGAAATAATGTTGCGGTTATTTCAAAAGTTTTTCCAACAAGATCTCACACAGTATCTGCTCAGGGTGGAATAGCGGCATCTTTAGGGAATATGCACAAAGATGAATGGATATGGCACATGTATGACACCGTAAAAGGTGCGGACTACATAGGAGATCAAAACTGTATTGAATATATGTGTGAAATTGCTCCGCAAGCCATATATGAGCTTGAACACATGGGTCTGCCATTTTCCCGTAATGACGATGGCACGATTTACCAAAGAGCTTTTGGCGGAATGAGTCGAGATTATGATGTTGGTAAAATAGCCCACAGAACATGTGCAGCATCAGATAGAACGGGCCATGCTTTATTACATACCCTATACCAAGCTAATATAAAAGAAAACACTACTTTCTTTAACGAGTGGTATGCTATAGATCTTATTAAAGATGCAAGAAACTCTAATAAAATCGCTGGTGTTTTAGTCATAAATATGGAAACTGGTGAGTTTCATATTATAAAAGCAAAAGTAACTGTCTTAGCGACAGGAGGGGCTGGTCAAATTTATGAGTCTAGTACTAATGCATATATAAATACTGGTGATGGCATCGGGATGGCTCTTAGAGCTGGAGTTCCCGCTCAAGATATGGAATTCTGGCAATTTCACCCAACTGGTATTGCAGGTGCCGGAGTTCTAGTGACTGAAGGTTGTCGTGGTGAAGGTGGTGTACTTAGAAATAAAGATGGCGAAAGATTCATGGAGCGCTATGCTCCAAATGCAAAAGATTTAGCATCCAGAGATGTTGTATCAAGAGCTAGCACCATAGAAATCCGCGAGGGTAGAGCCTGTGATCATAATGGAGTTGAATGTGTTTACCTTGACCTAACCCACCTCGGTGCAGATGTTATTAAAACTCGACTTCCTGGTATTTCTGAGCTGGCTAAAACTTTTGCTAACGTTGATCCTATCAAACAACCTATTCCTGTTGTGCCAACTTGTCACTATATGATGGGAGGTATACCTACTAATATTCATGGACAAGTAATATCTAGAAGTGGCTCAGGAAAAAGTGAAAAAGATATGACCATAGAAGGGCTATATGCCGTTGGTGAATGCGCTTGTGTATCTGTTCATGGTGCTAATAGATTAGGAAGTAATTCACTTCTTGATCTAGTAGTATTTGGAAGAGCTGCAGGAATTCACATATCTGAGAGTCTTAAGCAAGGCTTTGGAGAAAGCCAGCTTGATAACGACAACATTGATAAAATAAACTCCAGAATTAATCGATGGAAAGAGTCCAAAAAAGGTGAAAAGATATCCGTAATCAAAAAAGAAATGCAAAAAGCTATGCAAAAAGACTTTTCTGTATTTAGAACAGGAAAAACCATGAATGCAGGCATTAAAGATCTTATCGCCCTTAATGAAAGACTTAAAAATGCTGTCCTAGAAGACAAGTCACATTACTTTAATACTAATTTTATTGAGGCTCTTGAACTTGAAAACTTAATGGCTTGTGCTCTTGCTACAGCATACTCAGCTACTAACAGAACAGAAACAAGAGGAGCTCATGCTAGAGAAGACTTCCCTAAGCATGATAATAAAAATTGGATAAAACATAGTCTATATTTCAAAGAGAGAGGAAAAAAAGAAAACTTGCTTTCTTCTCGCCCAGTAAATATGAAACCTGAAAAAGTAGACACATTTAAACCTAAAGAGAGAAAATATTAGAGAGGGATTTTCTTATGACTATAGAAATAAAAATTCAAAGGTATAATCCTGAAGTAGTAAAATATAAAAAATCTACCATGGTTACCTATAAATTGGATCTTCCAAAAGATTCAGGGATAATGTTATTAACTGCCCTTGAGATGATAAAAGAAAAAGACCCAACTCTCGGCATAAGAAGATCATGCGGTGAAGGTGTTTGCGGCTCTGATGGCATGAATGTTAATGGTAAAAACAGGCTAGCTTGTATCACAAGACTAAACCAATTATCTAAACCTATTGTTATTAGACCTTTGCCAGGCCTACCGGTAATGAAAGATCTAATCGTTAATATGAATCAATTTTATAAGCATTATGAAAAAGTTAATCCATATCTACAAACTGATGATCTAACTCCGCCAACCAAAGAAAGATTACAATCTCCTAAAGATCGCGCAAAACTAGATGGCTTATACGAATGCATTTTATGTGCCTGCTGCACATCTTCTTGCCCTTCTTTTTGGTGGAACCCTGATAAATTCATTGGACCTGCGGGTTTACTACAAGCCTATAGATTTATAGCTGATACGCGTGATAGTAAGACAGTTGAGAGATTAAACGATCTAGAAGATGCTTTTAGCTTGTATAGATGCCGAGGAATTATGAATTGCGTTAATGTCTGCCCGAAAGGCTTGAATCCAACTCGAGCTATTGGTAAGATTCACTCTTTATTATTAAAAAATGCTAATTAGTAAATTTAGGTTATAATTTAAATATATAACTAATTTTTGTTAGATTTAGCGCTATGCTTACAATAAATAAGAGAAGGAATTCTCCATGAGCGATGACGAACACAAAAGCTGTAACGATTTATCCTGCATTTCTGCTGCTTGGGCAAGCTCCGAAAAAAATGGCGTTAACATGGAGTATTTAGAGTCTTTATATGAAACTTATTTAGATGATCCGCAAAGTTTAGATCCGTCCTGGCAAGAATACTTTAACAAATTAAATCCAAGTGACACAGACACGCACCACTCTCAAATAAATAAAGAATTTGAATATCTAGCGCAGCATCCTAGAGCAACAGCTGCTAGTACTGGCAGCTTAAATCAAAAACATGCGCATAAACACACAGCTGTAATGGATTTAATTTATGCTTATAGATCCTTAGGGCATCAGCAAGCAAAACTTGATCCTTTAAATATGCAACACAGACCCCCGACAACAAGCTTAAATTTAGATTTTCATGGGTTATCTGACACTGATCTAGAAACTGAATTTAATATTCATGATATGAATAAAGATTTAAACAGTGATCTATCTAACGGCAAAAAAGTTAAGCTTAAGAAAATTATTTCTGATTTAGAATCTATTTATTGCCAAAGTATTGGCTCAGAATACATACATATAACTGACCATGAACAAAGAGAATGGCTTAAAAATAAATTAGAAGTTGAGCAAGTCACTAAAGATTTCAGGCTGGATAATAATAAAAAATTATGGCTACTACAAAGACTTACCGCAGCTGATGGCCTAGAGAAATATTTAGGATCACGCTATGTCGGCCAAAAAAGATTTTCACTTGAAGGTTGTGATAGCTTAGTTGCTCTACTTGATGAACTAATTATTAACGCTAGTGATTTTGGCGCCCAAGAAATAGTTATGGGAATGGCTCATAGAGGCAGATTAAATACTCTTGTAAATATTGTTGGTAAATCTCCTGAAAAATTATTTGAAGAATTTGAAGGCAAAAAAGATATTGAGCTATTATCTGGTGATGTAAAATATCACAATGGATTCTCATCTGATGTATTAGTAAATGAAAAACTAATGCACTTGGCACTTGCTTTTAACCCTTCTCATTTAGAGATTGTATCTCCTGTTTTAGAAGGTTCTGTAAGAGCACGCCAAGAAAATCTAAACAAAGAAAACCCCAAGAACGATGTTATTGCTATACACATGCATGGTGACTCAGCAATTTCAGGCCAAGGCGTTGTAATGGAAACTCTAAATATGTCCCAAACTAAGGGCTATGGAACTGGAGGTTCTATTCATATTGTTATTAATAACCAAATAGGTTTTACAACATCTCAGTCTATTGATATTCGAAGTACTTTTTACTGTACAGATATTGCTAAAATGATTGAAGCTCCTATTTTTCATGTTAATGCAAATGACCCAGAGGCTGTTATAACAGTTGCGAAATTGGCTGTCGAATATCGAATGAAATTTAACAGGGACGTATTTATTGATCTAATTGGCTTTAGATTGCATGGTCACAATGAAGCTGATGAACCTTCTGCAACCCAACCTTTAATGTATGCAACTGTTAAAAAGATGAAGCCTGCTCGGGAAATTTATGCTCAAAAACTTATTGATGAAGGCCTAATAACTAAAGACACATCTAATAAATTATTCAAAGAATACAAAGCCTTGTTAGAGCATGGCGAACCAGTTGTTAGCCTAGCATCTCCTAATGATAAGCGCCTTAAAGCCAAGAAAAAAGGCAGTGCTAACTGGAAAAAATATTTGGGTAAAAAATGGGAAGAAGAATATCCATCAAAAATTTCTCTTTCTAAATTAAGATCAATTGCCAAAAAGTTAGAATCTTTACCCGATGGCTTTAAAATGCAAAAACAAGTTGGTAAAACTTATGAAGATAGAAAAAAAATGACTAAAGGCGAACTTCCTATTAACTGGGGATATGCCGAAATTTTAGCCTATGCAACTCTTGCTGATAAGGGCATAAATATAAGATTATCTGGTGAAGATTGCCAACGAGGGACATTTGCTCACAGGCACTCAGTATTACATGATAATAACAATGGTGATACATACACTCCTTTAGAAAATCTAGGAGATAAACAAGGTAGAATTGAAATTATCAACTCACTATTATCTGAAGAAGCTGTGGTTGCGTTTGAATATGGTTATACGACAGCAACACCTGAAGATTTAGTCATATGGGAAGCGCAATTTGGTGACTTTGCTAATGGCGCCCAAGTTATATTTGATCAATTTTTAAGCTCAGGCGAAGAAAAATGGGGAAGATTATGTAATTTATGCTTATTCTTACCTCACGGGCAAGAAGGCATGGGAGCTGAGCACTCCTCTGCCAGACTCGAAAGGTTCTTGCAACTATGTGCGCATAATAATATGCAAGTTTGCGTCCCATCTACGCCATCACAAGTTTATCATATGATTCGACGCCAAATGCTACGTAAATATCGTAAACCTCTTGTAGTTATGACGCCAAAAAGCTTATTGCGACACCCTCTTGCAGTATCTGAGTTAAAAGATCTAACTGATGGCACATTTGATTTGGTAATAGATGAAATAGATAATTTAACAAAAACTAAAGTTTCTAGATTAATTTTATGCTGCGGTAAGGTTTATTATGATTTATTAGCTGCTAGGCGCGAGAAAAACATAAAAAATATTGCTATTGTAAGGCTAGAGCAGTTATACCCATTCCCAGATAAGTCTCTAAAGGCGCTCTTAAAAAAATATCCAAATGCAAAAGAAATTATTTGGACCCAAGAAGAGCCGCAAAATCAAGGTGCTTTTTTAATGATTCAAGATCATCTTCAAGAATCCATGCCGAAAAACATTAAAATACAACTTATATCAAGAGAGAGATTTGCAGCCCCTGCTCCAGGATACCCATCACTACATAGGAAGCAGCAGCAAAAGATTATTAATCAAACTCTTAAATTAAAAGCTAAAAAATAGGAAAACAAAGAAGGTAACCGAAATGAGTATAGATATTAAAACCCCAGAGTTCCCAGAGTCAATTTCCGAAGGTGAAATCGCAACATGGCACTTTGCCGAAGGTGATGCCATATCAGAAGGCGATGTAATCGTTGAAATTGAAACTGATAAAGTCGTCATGGAAGTTCCTGCTACCGAAGATGGTGTAATGGGCAAAATATTAAAGCAAGAAGGTGATACTGTAGCCAGCCAAGAAGTTATTGGCAATATGAAAGCAGGTGGTGCTCCTGCTGCAAAACCTGCAGCTCCTGCTGCTGAGGCTGTAGTTGAAGCTCCTGCGGCAGAACAGCCAAAAGCCCCAGAACCGGCTGCTGCTCCTATAGATGCTGTCGCCGGGCCTTCTGCTAGACGAGAACTAAAAGAGGCTGGAGTTAATGCAGGATCTATATCTGGCTCTGGTGTTGGCGGTAGAATAACTAAAGAAGATGTGTCCAAAAAACCTGCTGCAGCCCCTGCTGGTGCTCCACATGTTGATTTATCAACTGAAGGCAGAGTTGAAAAACGCGTACCGATGTCAAGATTGCGTCGCACTGTAGCTGACAGATTATTAACCGTACAGCACACTAATGCTATTTTAACTACATTCAATGAAGTTGATATGAGTGCTGTTAAAAATATTAGAGCGCAATACAAAGACATGTTTACTAAAAAACATGATGTGAAGCTAGGTTTTATGTCATTTTTTGTGAAAGCTGTAGTTGAAGCTTTAAAAAGATTCCCTGATGTTAACGCATCTATTGACGGTACTGATATGGTATATCATGGCTACTTTGATATCAGCATTGCGGTATCTTCACCTCGAGGGTTAGTTGTTCCTGTAATTAGAAATGCAGATCAACTATCTTTTGCTGAAATTGAAGCACAAATTATGGAGTATGCTATTAAAGCTCGCGATGGAAAACTTAGCCTAGAAGAAATGCAAGGTGGTACTTTTACTATCACTAATGGCGGAACGTTTGGCTCAATGTTATCAACCCCTATTATTAACGCACCACAAAGCGCAATTTTAGGGATGCATAATATTGTGGATCGCCCTGTTGCAGTTGATGGTGAGGTTAAAATAAGGCCTATAATGTACTTAGCCGTATCTTATGATCACAGAATTATTGATGGTAAGGACTCGGTGAGCTTCTTACGAACTATTAAAGAGTTATTGGAAGATCCGGCTAGATTGTTGTTAGCTGTTTAGCTAGTTGGTTGCACTATATTATATAGACCGCAATGTGATATTGCGCGTGCACGTGGTTAGGCGCAGGTTTCTACGGCAAAAGTAGTGTACACGTGTTTCCTACGACTGAGCCTGGGGTTGGTAAATCAGAGCTCAGGAGCTTACATAACTCGGCTAGGCCGCCCTGGCCGCCCCAGGTATTTGGGGTGCAGTCGACAGGTAGCTGAATGGTGTTGGAAGCTTGGCCGCTGTACCAGGACCAGGACCCCCCGGAGGTACCCGAAGCAGAGGGCTGAAAGCGCGCCTTCAGGGCCGTAAGGCAGTTGTCGCCGCCCAGGTAGGTGTGGTAGGTGCCGGGTATCTGGCGGCACGTGGCGGCAAAGGTCAGGAGGGTGCTGAACGGTTGATAAGGCCAGGGTGCCCACGCCAGGTGGAAGCCACACTGTGTTGACTGTGCTCCAAGTGTTAGTGTCGTGTTGTCCGAGGTCAGGGTTAAAGTGAGGGAAGCCGGGGGTGCGGCTGACGTGCTCATTGAGGCGACGGATAGGTACAGC
>CAJQSL010000035.1 GCA_905612315.1 uncultured Francisellaceae bacterium | reverse complement strand
GTGTGGTTTTTTTTAACAACCAGCGACCAAGTGGACGATTATCAATTATGCAGATTAGTTTTCTCATAATAAAAAGAAGCCGCACGTTCCCATGCCGGTGATTTAGGCCCTTTACTAAGCAAGGCTTTTAGGTGTGGAAATAACTGCCCGGAGAAGTCACAACTACTTTCTCTTGGCAAAAAACTAGGAAGGTGGTCAATCGCCATGATATCTATATTACATTGAGCACTACCCACCCTAACTGTTGGCTTTTGAAATGTTGTTATTTCTTCATAAATAGGAAGTGGGTTGTAAGGCCCATTAGGATCACAGCTTATGTCAGCTACTATTGATAGCTTCTGATTGGTTTTTATCTGATCTTTCGTGATAAATGGTATAATTTCTTCGGTAAGATAAATGCAGTTAAACAACAGGTCATGCTGGAATATTTCTGGATAACTCGTCGCACCTTTTGTGTCTTTCTTATACCAAAGTGTTGTATCAAGGTTAAGTTTTTTTAAAAAATAAATAACGCCACGCGCACATCGACCGCGTGCACCAATAACAAGGCTAGATGGTTTTTGTATTTGGCTCAGCTCTTTTTCCAACGTTTCTATTAATGTCGTCTCGTTTGGGTAAAACTTTGGAAGTTTAAAGGCTTCGTTATTTCTCTTGCATTTTTGAACCCACAGAAGCAGCGTGACTGCACAGCCTGCGACGCCCGCCCAGTAGCTAAAGCACGCCAGACGTTCATGCCTGTCATTTTGAAGAAACTCAAGATCATAAAGTAAACCTTTACCACGTTTAAAACGGTTTAACAGAACCTCCGATCCTTCTTGATCTTTATAAGCATGAGCAAAATAAATATGGCTGTGTTTTATCGGTTCTTTTGATTTAGGTAACTCCTTAATTCCTAGAATATAAGCACTAAGAGGTGCATCAAGCCAAGAGCCAGGCTCTACTAATGTACACCCTGCTTCTAAATATTCCGTATCTTTAAAAATACGCTTAACTGAGCGTTCAACCATAACCCGATGATTGCAAGACACTATTTTTGCGGCATGTTCTGGAGTCAAGGGGGTACGCCGTTCGTGTGGTTTTGTTTCAGCGCGCAGCCAAATGGTTTTTATCGACATTATAGTGCATCCTTAATTTAGTTTATTTATTCTTTTAACTTGATTCAGCCTAACCTGTTTATTTTTAGAGTGTATGTTGTCTAATGGTTTGATAGTTAACGGTATTTTCCATTTTTCTAAACTAACCAAAACTAACCTATAGCTAATTATGGGTTAGTTTGGCGTTGGATCCTCGTTTCACAGAGGACAGTTTAACTTTAGTCCCAGAATCAAAGTCAGAGCTCACTTCTCCACAGGTTTTCACGGTGAAACTTACCGCATAGTCGCTTTAAAAGCAACATCAGAAAGATAAACTATTTTAAATAACAAATCAACTTGTCACAAAAAATTTGAAATCAGAGTTTAATCTGTAAGATTGTTTAACTGCAGCACATTTATGCATAGTGTGTCGTGGTTTTCTAAAAGCCTAATTTATTACACTAAGCCGCTCTAGAATCGCCTTTTGTTTCGCATAATGTATGTCATGTTAAATTGGCAGTTTTAAATATTAATAATAAGGTAATCTAATATAATAGTTATTACACTAGCTGTGATAAAAATGTCCTTGCTGGAACAATCATTGGTCTATTCAAAGCAAAGCAATCAATATCAAGATATTCAAGGTCAAAAGCGACTTGAATAGCGTGTGGAGCCTTAAGTTGTTGTTGAAAGTATTTTAAATTGGGATTCAAAGATTGTTTTGATGATGCCTTGACTTCAACCAATATCCAAGGTTGATTATCCTTGCTTATTAAAAAATCTACTTCACGTTTATCTAAATCACGTAAATAGTGTAATTTATAATCTCCAAATCCACAATCCTTCCAAAAATGTACAGCTTTTAATAAATGACAAGCAACCATGTTTTCAAATTTTGCGCCTTCGTCATTAATATTCGACCAGTCCCATAAATACACTTTAGGCTCTTTAACTAAGCTACGAGCTACATTTTTATGCCATGGCCGAATTCCAAAACAAAAATAAAATTCTTCTAAAATTTCTACCCAACGTTTTACCGTGGTCGCTGCAATTTGTAATCTTTGGCCAAGCTTGCTGTAATTAAGTTGTTTAGTTGCTTGCTGTGTAATTAGTTCAGCAAGTATTTCTAGTTGTTGTAACTCTTGAACCTTGCTAAGGTCGCGAATATCTTCACGAAATAATTGCTGATGCCGTAATTGCTGCCATTTATTACTGAAGCGTTGGTTAGCTTTTAAAAAAGGCTCGGGGAAACCACCAAATTTTATAAGTTGCTCCATACTCTGTGCGTCAATTTTTTGCGGCGATGATATTTCTTCATTTTTTAAACTAGAATCAGCGAGCTCTCTAACTGATAATGGGTGAACTCTGTAGGGAAAATATCTCCCCATTAAGCTATCATTCCCCCGACGGTATACCGTTAATTTAGCACTGCCTGTTATGAGAATTTTTAAAGACGGATAACTATCAAAAATACCTTTTAAATAATTTTTCCAATTAGCTTTTTTATGAAGTTCATCAAGTATAATTAATGGGGACTCATGACCTGCAATATCAGATTGCACTTTATTAAAGATAGTCAAATTTTCATCAATCAACTTTTGCCTGTCTGGCAGTTTATCCCAATTTAAATAGATGAAATCATTTCCACCGCAAGCCTTAGCTATTGTTGTTTTCCCGACTTGCCTCGGGCCGGCAAGAAATAACATTTGCCTATTTTGTTCAAAATGTTGTTTTACTAACGTTTGATAAAATCTTTTCATATGAATATTACAACTTGTTGTTTTGATAATTATAGCATGCTTAATGCAATTATCAAGATAATTGTAACATCTACGCTACAATTATCCAAGAATATGAATTATTCGAAAAACGTATTTTTACCAATTCCATAAATTATTCTACACAAACTACATGGTATACATATGACACAATATTAAACAAAGTTTGCACAGAAAGAAACTCTAAAACTATATAGTAAAAAGCGGTATACGTATTAATATAATAAAAGAAGAGCTGGACTCAATTTTGATTTTTTATTTATTTAACTCTCAGATATTATAGCCCAACGCTCATGATCACACCATTTGCCATTAATACTTTTACTCCTCTTAATGCCGGAGTAATAAAATTAAATTAAGCGTCAATATCGAAATAACCGTTGTTATAAAAACAATTATGTTCGCCCGCTCCACACCTACCTGATAGCGTTTTGCAAAAACAAATAAATTTTTAGCCACCGGCATTGCGGCCATTAAAATTAAAGCTGTGAGCATAAATCCAGTTAAGCCAAATATATAATAACCTACCAAAAAGGCGATAAGCGGATGTACAAATGACTTTAAAACAATAAGCATTGAAATCTCAAGTTTCTGCTTTTTATTTAAGCTTGCTTTATCCACCCGAAGTGATAATCCCAATGCAAATAATGCTATAAACAAAGCGGATTTGCTAACGATAGTAAAGGTTGAAGAAATAATATGCGGCAGCTCAATATGTAAAGAGCTAAAAATAACACCTAATATAATTCCTATTAGAATAGGGTTTTTCCAAAAGACGGCAAATATAGTATAGCTGTATGATTTATTTTGCTTTGCACCGGTTGTTACATCCATCCCAAGTAGAATGAAAAAATTAAATACTGCTTGCACTATAATAATGCTAGCTACTGGTGAAACTGTTTTAAAAAGCAAAAGAAACAAAGGTAAGGCTAGATATGCCGTATTTGTATGAGTCGAGGCCATAGCGTTAATAATAAGATTAGAGCGATCTCGAGCAAACAAATATCTAGACATGATTATACTAATTAGCATAACAATAATAGAAGTGAAAAAATAAGCTCCCATATAGTCCCACCTCAAAGTATTCGAAATGGGAAGCTGTGCGATATCTAAAAACAACGTAATAGGCATTATTATATAAAAAATAAGCCTAATCAAAACTACTGATGCCTCTTTATCAAAGAAATTGAACAAAGCCACCAGATAACCTGCAATAATAATAATAAATATCGGCAAGCTAGCTATCAAAAGATTCATTATTTCTCCAAAATAAGCTTAAACTCATCTGAGCATTTAACCGGATCAAAAGAAATTATTTTATAATCAGCTATATTATTTTGATAAAATGGGTCTTCTTTAATTAGTTTTTCCATAGATTCTTTATCTATGTTAGCTAAAATAATTCCGCCGGTTCTCGGGTCTTTAGGTCCTGAGGCAATAAGCATATTTTTATCATAGTATTTTTGTAAAAAATTTCTATGATCTTCTAGGTATTTATCAACGATTACAAGATCTTGTTTGTATACTATATCTACTATTAACAACTGCCGTGCCTTATTCTCTTATATTTAAAATTTATGCTAAAATATTAACTTAATATATGCCTAAAAACTAGGAGTTAAAATATGAAATTTAGATTAGCCAAGCTTCAAGATTTAGATTATCTAATAAATTTATTACACAATGATGATTTAGGTAAAAATAGAGAAAGCGTAGATAAAAATTCATTATTATCATACCAGAGCGCACTTGAGAGTATTTTAGAAGATCCAAATGCTCAATTAATTTTAGGTGTAGATGAAGATAAAGATAAAGATAAAATAATTGCCATGGCCCAAGTTGATTTTTTAACATATTTAACTTATCAAGGTGGGATGCGCGCACAAATTGAAGGCGTTAGAGTTGATGAAACTTATCGAGGCCAAGGTCTTGGCAGGCAGCTTATTAATCATATAATTGATGTTGCTAGGAATAAGGGCTGCCATATGGTGCAGTTAACTACTAATAAATTGCGGCCTAATGCAATTAAATTTTATGAAAATCTCAGTTTTGAAAGCACGCATGAAGGGATGAAATTAAACTTATGAACATATATGATCTTAAACAAATTCAAACTTCGCGCCTATTAATAAGACCACCTAAATTAGGCGATGAAATCGAATTAAATAAAGCTATTAATAACTCACTGGAAGCTTTACAACGCTGGATGCCATGGGCTAAAGATCCAATTTTAGAAACTAAAAGATTAAAACTTATACCACCTAAAGAAGAAGATACTAAAGCTCTATACAAAATTCTTATGGGTTCATTAGATCAGTTAAGCCCCTGGTTTTCATGGGCTACTAAAGATTTATCTATTGAAAAAGTACGCAACGAAACACGTACTGATGCGGCGGCAGCTCTTGATATTAAAGCCCATAAAGAACTGTTTTACATAGTTTGGGATAAGGATGAGAAAAATATTTTAGGCGAGATTTTCTTAGAGATTAAAGACTGGTCTGTGCCATATACAGAAATTGGATATTGGTTTGATACTAGCCAAACTGGGAAAGGTTATGCCAGTGAGGCCGTGACTGAACTTACTCGTTATGCGTTTAATAATTTAAAGTGCAAACGAGTATATATTGATGCTTGCCAAATTAATCAGCCAAGCATTAATTTGGCTAAAAGATTAGGCTTTACGCATGAGGGAACTTTACAAAATCATGCTCGAAACTTTGTGACTAATAAAATTTTGGCAACAGAATTATTTGCTATGACTAATTTGGATCAATTAAATAAAGATAATTAAGAATCTCTGATGAGCGAATCACACTTAGAATTTATCTGCAATAAGCTACACCTAGGGTCAACCATAGACACACCGATAAGCATTTACGGCAGCCGAGGTGGATCTTTTATGTGGCGAGCAAATACAGATAAAAAAAGTTATGCCATCAAGCAACTCTCACCAGATATTGATCTTACACAGCAAAAAATGATTACAAAATATAATTTGAGCGAAGAAATTGCTGAACACTTTTTCGAACTTAAAATCCCCGCAATATGCGCAATGCCTGCGATAAAAAATTCTAAACAATATCTAATTATTATTGAGAATATCGGATATTTAGTTTATCCATGGATAGAAGGATATACCTTGGGTAGAAATGAAATCTCACAAACTCATGCTCTTAAAATTGCCGAAGTTATTGCTAAATTGCATAAGTTAAATTTGCAGGTTCCTGAAACTACACCACCTAGATTTGATAAATATAGTAATAATGAAATTATTGAAGCGATTAATAAACTTGCCTCAGTTAAACCTCTTATTGCAAAAATATTACAAGATAATATAGATCTTATTTTATCCGCGAACAAACATTACCTAAACTCTATTCCAATACTTAAAGAGCAAAGTGTTGTTACTCACGGTGATATAGATCAACTCAATGTTATTTGGGATAAGTCTGATCAACCCATTTTAATTGACTGGGAATCTGCTAGACAATTAAATCCAACCCGAGAAATTGTGCGGGCATGTTTAGCTTGGAGCGGACTGGGCACTGAGAACTTCTCATTATCAACTTATAATAAAATGCTCAAAACATATATTAAATCTGGAGGTATTCTAAACCAGCATCATATAAACGCTGGATTATTTAGCGCCTTTGGAAGTATGATTTTCTGGATGCTATATAATATAGATATTGCTTGTAATATTGATGATGTAATAAAGATTGATATAGCAATAAATGAGATTAACGAGACTTTAACGTCAATGATAAGCTTGGATGAGTTAGTTCCAGATCTCTCAAAACACAAGGTCTAAAAGTTAAAGAGCAAACTCGAACTCATATAAAACGTATTAATGATCATTATGCTAAATAGAAAAACAACTTTTAGGAATAATTAATGGATATTGAAAAACTTATTAAATTATCAGAAAGTGAGACCTTAGAGTTCAAAAGAGACACTTCATCTTTAGGGCCTATTTTAAAAACCATTGTGGCATTTTCTAATACAGCTGGCGGTGTTTTAATTATTGGCATTGATGATAAGGGGAATATTATTGGTTTAGATAATCCAGCAAAAATACAAGAGCAATTAATTAGCTCTATTGCTGATAATATTCACCCGCAAGTTTTGCCAAATTTTAAAATTAAAAAAGTAAATGGACTGTTTATTTTAGCAATACAAATTGAGTATGCGCCAGAACCTTATTATATCAAAAATAAAGGACTTAATAATGGCACTTATATAAGAATAGGCAACTCAACTAGACTGGCAGGGCCTGAAGTTATTTCAGAAATGCAAAGAGCAAATCATCATACGTTTTTTGATAAAATGCCTTGTAACAACACTACTATTGAGGATCTTGATGAATCTGGTATCTCAAAAGTATTTGCACAAAAAGATATTGAAATGGATATATCTAAATTAATTGGTTTAAATATTTTAACAAAAAAAGGACGTAAAACAGTTGCTACAAATGGAGGTGTGATTTTATTTGGCAAAGAAGATGTGCGCTTAAATCACTTTCCTTTTGCAGAAGTTAAATGTGCCAGATTTGCGGGGACTAGCCGCGCTGAGTTTATTGATCAAGTCGATATCCAAGGAACTATACTAAATGCTATTGAAGAGGTTCCTAAATTTATTAGAAGAAATACTCGTATGGCTGGAAAATTTGGTCAAATGCGCAGAAAAGATATTCCAGAATATCCCACAGAAGGAATTAGAGAGGCGCTAGTTAATGCATTAGCCCATGCTAATTATGAAGTTTCCGGTACTAGAGTTTTTATTTCAATTTATGATGATAGATTGGAAATTCAAAATCCGGGCATAATGCCTCCGGGTATGAATATTGAACAATTCAAAGCTGGCGTTAGTAGAGTTAGAAATCCTGTAATAGCTAGAGTTTTTAAAGAAATGGGGCTGATCGAAGAATGGGGAAGTGGTTATAAAAGAATAAAAAGTGCTTGTTTAAATGGTGGATATCCTGAACCAAAATGGCAAGAACTTGGGGTTGCTCTAAGAGTTACTTTTTATCCACATCATGAAGTGGCCAATCAAAATATTCCACTTAGTGCCAAATCTGGCACCCAGTCGGCACCCAGTCGGCACCCAGTCGAAATAAGTAGTTTTTCACAGGATGAGAAGTATATGAAACTAATAAAGTACTGCAAAATTGCACGACAGTTTAATGAAATCATCTCTTATATGGAGTGGAAAGATAGAACTAAATTTAGAAGAAAATTCATAAATCCATTATTAGAAAATGGTATTTTAAGAATGACTATCCCAGATCAGCCAAATAGCAGTAAACAAAAATATATTACTACTGAATTTGGAGTCAAATTAATAGATAAAGAATAGGACTGAAAAAATGATTATTTTAGAAACAAAGCGCTTAATTTTGCGCACATTTAAAGATGAAGATCTTGATCCTATGGCGCAAATTAATCAAGATCCAAAAGTTATGGAATATTTTCCAGCCGTGGGAGATAAAGAGCAAACGCGAATTCATATAAAACGTATTAATGATCATTATGATAAATATGGTTTTTCACTTTATGCCGTTGAGATAAAAAACACTGGTGAATTTATTGGTTTTGTTGGTTTATTACACAGAGAATTAGATGAATTTGATGCTTCGTTTATGCCAGCTACGGAAATAGGCTGGAGATTATCTTCTAAACATTGGGGAAAAGGCTATGCGCCCGAAGCCTCCAAAGCTGTTTTAGAATATGCTTTTAATACACTTAATTTAAAAGAAGTTGTATCTTTCACTTCTGTTGGCAATCAAAAATCTATTCGCGTAATGAATAAAATCGGTTTAAAGCATGATCCTAAAAATAATTTTTATCATCCTAAATTAGATAAAGATCATCCTTTGGCTTTGCATGTTTTGTATAAGTTATCTAAAGAAGATTTTCTGGTATTATCGGAAAATAACTACCATTTGCGCAAAGCCGTAGCAGAAGATGCGCAAGAATTAACAAAACTTTCGGTTAGATCAAAAAAATATTGGGGATACCCTAAGAGCCTCATAGATGCTTGGATGCCAGAACTAGAGGTAACAGCTGATTTGATTGAACAGTGTATCAGTTATGCGATAGAAAAAAATGGACAAATAAAAGGATTTTGGTGTCGAATGCCAACAGAAGAGTTATCTGACGGTAGGTTATTTGTTGATCCAGATTGCATCGGAACAGGATTAGGTAAAGTATTATGAAATGCTGTAATGAGTGAAGCAAAAGCGCGTGGGCTACAATATTTAACATGGGACGCTGATCCAAATGCATTAGGCTTTTATAAAAAAATGGGAGCTGAGAAAATCGGTGAAAAAGCATCCAGTATAGTGCCGGGAAGAAAGCTTCCAATTATGAGGTTTTATTTGAAATAAATTTTAGTGAGGCATGCTTTGTATAAGTTATCTAAAGAAGATTATCTTAAACGAAATTTTTAATAGATAATAATATTTTTTTTTAAACTTAAGATCTTTGCATCTATACTATTAAAATATTAGAGTATTAGAAATTTTATAATTATGTATTTAAATAGTTAGGCGGAAATATGATTTCAAGACAGATTATTTTGTCTAAATACCCTAAAGGTTTGGTAAAAGAGAGTGACTTTAGGTTTATATCCCTTGAATTACCCCCCATAAGGAAAGGGGAGGTTCTAGTAAGAAATAAGTGGATGACTGTTACTCCAGCTATGCGTATTCGAATGAACCCACAAGATTCCTACTTGCCTCCATATAAGATTGGAGAAGTATTGTCTGGGCAATGTGTAGGTGTCATTGAAAAGTCAAATAATTGTAACCGTCTACCAGAAGGAACACTCGTTTTTAGTCAGAATGGATGGCGCGATTGTTTTATATCCGATGGATCAGACTTAACAGTCCTTAATCAGATAGAGAAGCCATATTTGTATCTTTCTATACTTGGTTTATCAAGCATGACAGCATATATAGGGATTGAAAAGTTTTCAAAAATTGAAAAAGGAGATGTTGTTTTTGTCTCAGCAGCATCTGGTTCAGTTGGGTCAGTTGCATGCCAGCTGGCAAAAATGCGTGGTGCTATTGTTGTTGGTAGTGCTGGACGAGATGATAAAGTAGATTGGTTATACAATAAAGCAAAAGTTGATAAAGCTATAAATTACAAACAAAAGCCTATTCTAAAATCGCTATCAGATATTATTCCCCAGGGTATTAATGTTTATTTTGATAATGTAGGTGGAGACCACCTAATTGCTGCCATGAAAAACATGAATAATTTTGGGCGCATAATAATGTGTGGTATGTTGTCCCAGTATAATCAAGTTGGATCAACCCTTAACCTTGATCTTTTTCCTATAATTACAAAGCGACTAACTATGTATGGTTATGTTCAATCAGACCACATGAATATGTATGATAATTTTATTAAAGATATGTACAGTTGGTATTTGCAAGGGAAAATATTTTCAAATGAAACTATAGTTGATGGGATTGAGTTAGCACCCAGGGCATTTATTGACATGTTGGCTGGCCAGTTTTTAGGTAAGGTTATAATTAGATTGTAATGGAATTAGGTTGATAGTGACGAAAACATGATCTATTTTATCGCAGGTGCAAGTGGCAGCGGCAAATCAGCCAATATTCCTTTTTTAAAAAAGATATTAGATATGCCTATTTATGATTTTGATGATATCGGCGTGCCAGCTGATGCGGATACTACATGGCGCCAAGAATCTACCGAAAAATGGATTCAAAAATATTTACAAGAGCAAAAAAGTCATCCTGATATTTGTTTATTAGGTCAAATGGTATTAGGTGAAATCCTTGCTTTCCCATCAGCGAAACAGCTTGGAAAAATCAATTTTTGTTTACTTGATTGAGATGATCTAACTCGTATACAAAGATTAAAATCAAGAAATACTTACGGCTTAAACCAAGATACTTTAAATTGGTCAGCTTGGCTACGCGTACATACTTATAACCCACAGTGGGAGCCGCATGTTATTACTAATAATGCATGGAAAGGTTTAGATTTTTCAACTTGGGCAAAACTTGATAATTGGGACACTCTTGCTGAAGTTAAAATTATTGACACAACTGATTTAGATTTAACTCAAACCTCAAATCAGCTTAAAAACCGGATAATAAATCATGATTAGATGAGCCAAATCTTCTGACATTCCGTATCTATTCAAACTAAAGCCGCAATCTTTTCTATACGATCTAAAACTATTTGTATTCTATCGTCCGTTAAAGCTCCATAATTAAAATGTCCGGGAATAGCAAGATGAAACTGCTGTGAATCTAACATCTTTATAAATATTTTCGTAAGATATTGTTGTAACTCGTAATCAGCATTATTAATTTCATCAAATAATTCAGCGCGGCCATCAATAACCATCATTATATCTTCAAAATCGTGGCTAGATAAATAGTCATTTTTACCTCGAGCCCTGAAAGCTTCAAACTTCGTCGCTAAAAAATAAGGAGCGCTAACTACTTTTATACTTAAATCTTCATTAAGATGATGAATAACTGAGTGTTTTATCGCATCCTTATACCAACTATTACCAAATCCTAAAATTTTTTCATTAGTTGGCATAATATCTAAAACCAGATCGCCATAATGCCAACGGCAAATAACATCATCATTTATAGATTTTTTTAATCCTTGCTTTACCAGCCTCTCCTCTAACCGATAATAATCTCCTAAAGATACTAGATTTACAATACAATCCACATCTAATGTAGGACGCACATCTGGTGCACCTAGATCTGTAATAAATAACGCTGTAGTACAACCACCTAAAAACACAACATCATCTTTAATATCTCCCAACGTTCTAGCAGCTAATTTTAACATAGCTAGGTTTACACGTAATCTACTATTATTTATAAGCATTGGTTTGAAATCCTTTGTTTTAAGATTTTTATAGCGATAACCCTCTCTCTGGCTCGCCCTTGACGTATTATATCAACCAAGGATAATAAATCATAAAAATCTTGATCTGGATATTGAAATAGCGATTTAGGCACAGAAGAATAAAGTGGCACTAAGGCTAAACCACGCCGATCCCCTTGGGCAAAAGGCCAAACAGGAACTGGGTCCTCACCTAAGGCAATTTGATTCTCAAAAACATCTGCTGCATAACTTGTTATCATTCCTCGAGTATATTCTCCTAATTTAGCTGGAAAAAAATACTTTACCCCTGATATTAAAAACTCCTCACAGGCTTTGTTAACAGGCATATACAATACCCTAACTGACTGTACCTTTGTCTTTAAATTAGGCTTTATTTGTCTTAACAACCCTGCTTGCTTGAGTCTTTTAATAGAGGCATTAATTTCCGAAACACTAATGCACAAATGAACTGCAAGCTTATTTTGAGACCATTTTGAATACTCACTCGGTCGGCTCAACAGCTTTAAAAGCAAAACAATATCTTGAGATTTAAGCATAACACACCTTCCTGTTTAGTTTGATTTAACTTAATCTTTAATTATATTATAGCACAATAATTCGCCATTCGCGAATCGCGAATTAAAAAGATAGGTTTTGTCATGCCATCTACTGAGTATTGAGCCACTATTTCATTTTTGGTCTCACATAACAAAATTCCTAATTGCGCAGCAGACTGCTGCGTAATTTTAACAGCATGAAATAATAACGTTCGATATTTTGATTTGTTTTGTCTATATTAGGACCATTATTTTAAATAACAGCGCTTAAACTTAAATTATTGACACAACTGATTTAGATTTAACTCAAACCTCAAATCAACTTAAAAACTGGATAATAAATCATGATTAGATTAGCAAAATCTTCTGACATTCCACTTCTAGTTAAAGCATTTAAATTGGCTAATTGGGAAAAGCCTGTCGAAGTGTTTGAGCAATATTTACAAGAACAAATTGCTAATACTCGAAAAATGTGGGTTGCTTTTTGTGATGAGAAAATAGCAGGTTATATAACTTTAAAGTTCAATTCCGAATACAAAAACTTCGCAAAATCTAATATTCCAGAGATAAGTGATTTAAATATATTGCCGCAATATCGTAACAACGGCCTTGGCACAAGCCTATTAAACTATGCTGAAACTGAGGCAAAAAAGCATTCAAAGATTATAGGTTTAGGAGTTGGTTTATATAAAGATTATGGCGCTGCTCAAAAGTTATATATTAAAAGAGGATATATGCCTGATGGAAATGGTATAACTTATAATTACCAAAGTATAACGCCTGGTAATAAAGTTAGTTTAGATGATGATCTTATTTTATGGTTAGTTAAGACATGCGATAATATGTTTGCTAATTCTTAGGTAGCCTTACTAAGCAACCTGCGTTATATCGAACTCAAGTTGAATAATAAAAACTTTGTAAAATTTGATATCCTCTATTTCTAATATGCTGTTATAGCACAAATCGTCTATTGGCAATAGAGCTAAAACAAATTAACAAAATTTCTAACCTTAGGCTGAACAAAACGGTGTCTTTGGTAATATATATAAATTGGTATTTCTTCTTTAAATTCATCTTTTAAAATTTCGATAAGATCTCCATTTTTTACTTCTTCTTTTACCATA
>CAJQSL010000034.1 GCA_905612315.1 uncultured Francisellaceae bacterium | reverse complement strand
TGTTTCATAGCTGAATGTGTAGGAGATGTCAGTACATTTATACGACAACTTGGTTGGAGTGAAAGAGATTTTACAATAGAGTACTTTAATAGTGGTCAAAGTGCTTTAGTTTTTAAACTAAAAGTAATAGGTGATGATAAAGAGAAAGTTTCAAGGATTGTGGAAGAAGAAGAGGAAAAAGAATTAGTTTTAAGGATTGAGAAAGAAGGATTAAATAGCACAAGATCTTTAAAAGGCCAGCAAGACTGGAATGGATCGGTGGGTTTAGATGTTGAGTGTAACAGTGTTTCTATACCAAGTGGAAGGCACTGTAATTTAATGATAGATGGTGGCAAAACACTTAAATTTTTTGAGGAAAATCTTAGTACAGATCTAAGTCCTAATGCAAAATTCACTGCTTTAAAGGGTGTATATGCAGAAGTTTTAAGGCAAGACGGTTTTGGAGAGCATCTGGATTTAAATAGAGGGAATATATTTTTTAACCCAGAAACAGAAGAAGTTACCCTTTTTGATCCTCTTTGTTATGAAGAGACTGAAGAATGTCCAACAGGTAAATTAAGTCATTTTACCCAAACTCTTAGTAGAATAGCTCAAGAAGATTTTATTTGTGAAAGAACAATTGAAGGTGAAGGTGATGGGGCAGTAACAGGTCAAGGTGTTGAGCGTTTAAGTGATAAATTTCTTGAATTCCAGAGTGAATTGATAAAATTTTTAGAGAAAGATTTAGGAGAAAGTGTGGAGGACAGAAAGCAAAAGGAGGAGCTCTTGGAAGGAAAGGCTAGTTTTGCCCTGGATTTAATAAGATATTCAATTGCAGATTGCCTTGAACAATGTACCAGTTATGAAGGCTATAAGCGAAGGTTAGGTGATGAGATTGGTCTTTTACAAAAAAGAATAGAACACTCGTTAAGTGCATGTGAATCTGAAATTAAGGCTGCTTTTGAAGCTAAGAAAAGAGGAGTCGTAGGTGGTGAATCTATTGCTATCGAGAGATACGAAAGAATATTTTCTACTGCATTTGACTTTCTAGGCACAGCAGTTTTTGAAATGCATGAAAGAGATATCACCAGTTTACATGAATCATTAGCAAACTTTGAAAGCCAGGATCAAAAGGCTTATGAAGATTTAAAGAAAATATGCCTCGAGGTGCCAGCTGGTGATAGATTGGATTTTTGGAAGGCATGTGATATTTATGTAAGAAAGCATGAAGGTATTTTGAGTAACGGCTGGAAGGGTAAGGTAAAAGCAGATTGTGGTGACTTTTATCGCAAACATACGGTAGCCTTTGATCAATTTAGACATTGGAATAACAAGGCCGGATACCGGTCTACGCGGAACAACAATTTTCGTGCAGTATTGCATGTGATCTGTTCAATATTTTTTCTTGCAAGTGCCGTTCATATGTTTAAAAGGAAGTTTTGTGCGAAACCTACGAAGCATCACTTAAGTTTGGAGGCTGTTTGGTCATTTAAACAATGTTTAGATAAAAGCAAAAATAATGGTGCTGCGCCAGAATTAGGTGCTTAATCTCAACAACCTAGCCTCAATCCCCTCCATAACCTCCGCATCCGCATCATTCATATGATCATACCCTAAAAGGTGTAGAGCACCGTGAATGAACATGTGCGCATAATATTTTTTAAGGTCTTTGTTTTGAGCTTTCGCCTCAGCTTCTATAACTTCAGGAGATAAAATTAAATCTCCTAAATAGCTTTCAAATTTAAAGCCAGTAGGAGCTACAGCAGGGAAGGATAAAATATTGGTTGGTTTATCTTTTTGCCTAAATTCTTTATTAATTCTTTGCATTTCATTTTTATTAGCATAACAAATAGAGATTAGATCGGTGCTTTCACGGGGGATTGTTTGTAAGCTTGAGTCTGTTAAATCTAGATCAGAAGTTATATTTCTGTCTTTATTAAAATAAGGGCCGTGTTCTATATTAATAGCATCTTTAATAAAATTAATAATCTCAAGCTCAGATGGAAGTTTGTTATCAGGGATATCCGTATCATTTTCTATACTAATTTTAATATGGTTAGTATTGTTATTAGTCATAGTTTTATATCCTTATTTTATGCTAAATAATATTAAGCTGTCTCATGATTTGAAGCAGCTTTTGCTTGTTCTTTCTCAGTTTGGGTTTCATAAGCTAAAACAATTTCCTGAACTAAATGATGCCTTACTACATCATGATTATGAAAGAAGGTGAAACCAATATTTTTTACATCAGCTAATACATTGATTGCATCTCTTAAGCCAGACATTTTGCTAGATGGTAAGTCGCACTGAGTTATATCCCCGTTAATAATAGCTTTGGTGTTAAATCCAACTCTAGTTAAGAACATTTTCATTTGCTCTTTGGTAGTGTTTTGCGCTTCATCAAGAAGTACGAAGGCATCATTTAAAGTTCTACCACGCATGAATGCAAGTGGTGCAATTTCAATTATTTGCTTTTCTATAAGCATGGTTACTTTTTCAATTCCAAGCAGTTCATAAAGTACATCATAAATAGGGCGCAGATACGGGTCTACCTTTTGAGATAAATCTCCCGGTAAGAATCCTAGTTTTTCTCCAGCTTCTACTGCAGGGCGAGTTAAAATTAAGCGCTTAACAGATTCTGACTCTAATGCTTGAACTGCTTGAGCAACAGCTAAATAAGTTTTCCCAGTTCCAGCTGGGCCAATGCCAAAGTTTACATCCTTTTTTTGCATGCGCTTTAGATAACGCTGCTGATTTAAGCCTCTTGGTTTGATGGTTTTTTTATTTGTTTTAATGCAAATGCTATCATCCATTTTTTCATCTGAATCTTGCTTTTGCTTTTCAATTATTTTATTAGAAAAACACTGAAGGTCTAAATTAAGATTGCGTGGAGATAAATGGGAATTTGCTGATTTTGCGTAATTATTTTTTATAAAATCTGTGGCTTGATCTACTAAGTCACCTTTTCCTATGATATTAAACTCATGGCCGCGATGGTTTATCTCTACAGCTAGAAATCTTTCTATAGTTAGTAAATTGGTATCAGTTGGACCGCAAAAGTTGTTAAGTTGGGTGTTGTTTTCAGGGGTTAATTTGAAGTTATTGTTTTTCAAGTAAGTGCGCCTCGTAATGAATTTTTTAATGCTTCTGTTACTTTAACAGGTACAAACTGACCCAGCAATTTTTTATCTCCATCAAAGTGTACTATGCGATTATTTTCAGTTCTCCCGGATAATTGGTTTTTATCTTTTTTGCCAAATCCATCAACTAATATAGTTTGAGTAGTCCCGATCATTGCTTGGGATATCCGCATTGCATTTTGCTTGAGCCTTTCTTGTAATAGGTTGAGTCTTTTCTTTTGTATATCTAATGGCACATGGTCAGGGTAGCTGCTGGCTGGAGTTCCAGGCCTTGGGCTATAGATAAAACTAAAAGAATGATCAAACCCAATAGTTTGTACAAGGTTCATAGTGTCTTCAAAGTCTTTGTCAGTTTCCCCTGGGAAGCCAACTATAAAATCAGAAGATATGCAAATATCAGGTTTAACTTTTTTAAGTTTTTTGATTTTGCTTATAAATTCAAGAGCTGTGTGATTTCTTTTCATGCGCATTAATACTCTGTCTGAACCACTTTGTACTGGTAGATGTAGATGATTCGCAAGCTCTGGCACGGTGGCATAAGCATCAATAAGTGAATCTCCAAAAGCTAGTGGGTGAGAAGTGGTGAATCTAATTCTTCCAATACCATCAATAGCTGCAGCATATTGAATTAATAAGGCTAAATCAGCATCTTCGCCAGTTGCCAATTTGCTTCTATAATCATTTACATTTTGTCCAAGAAAGTTTATTTCTTTCACGCCTTGTTCTGCTAGGGCATAAACTTCAGCTAATACTTCATCAAATGGGCGGGATATTTCTTCACCTCTAGTATAAGGAACCACACAAAAGCTACAGTATTTACTGCAACCTTCCATGATAGATACATATGCTTTGACTCCATCAGCCTTTGGGGTTGGGAGTTTATCAAATTTCTCAATTTCAGGAAAAGATATATCTATTACGGGTTTTCTTTGAGATTTTCTTTTATCTATAAGATCGACTAATCTGTGAATAGTTTGCGGCCCAAAAACTATATCTACAGATTGTGCGCGTCTAATTATTTCTTTGCCTTCTTGGGAAGCTACGCATCCACCGACACCAATAATTAACTTAGGCTTTTTGTCTTTAAGTTTTTTCCACCTGCCTAATTGATGAAATAATTTCTCTTGCGCTTTCTCTCTAACCGAGCAGGTGTTTACTAATATTACATCAGCTTCTTCTGGCTCGGCTGTCATTTCCATGCCGCGCTCTTTTATTAGTAAGTTTTGCATTTGGTTTGAGTCATATACATTCATCTGACAGCCAAATGTTTTAATATAAAGTTTTTCTGACATAAGTTTATCCAAAAATATTAAATTTAATATGCAAAATTTGCCGCTATTTTACTGAATATTTTGGAAAAATTAAAGCACAAAGATTTTTAGAATTTCCAGCCTCTTTCAAGGGTTTTTAATCTGGCTGAACCAATTGCCCATGGGTTTCTGGTCGTTGTAATTCTTTTAAGAGCAACCGCTCTGGTTTCAGATGCTCTGATATAACTTACAAAAGGCATAGGAAATCCATTTTGAATCTTAATTTTAGCTTGAGTTTGTGTTAGTATTTTGTTTTTTGCTTTAGTCATGGTTTTTTTTCTTATTATTATGAGTTTCAAATATGCAAAGTGTTACAAACAAGATATATGGCCTAATTTGCACCGTAATTATAGCAATTATATCTTTATACCTGCAAGATTTGCCTTTTTGGCCGTTTACTCTTAAGAGCGGCGTGCATCCTTTAGAAGAGGTTATGATAGCTTTGATTTTAGGTATGATTATAAGCTCTATATTTAAACTGCCAGAAGTTTTGAAGCCTGGTATTAAGTTTTCAAGTAAAACAATTTTAAATATATCTATTATTTTATTAGGCGCAAAGTTAAGTATTTATAGCATTATGAGCGAGTCTTATAAAGTTATTATTATGATAATACTTTGTGTGTTATTTGCCTTTTTTATAAGCTTATTGATTTGTAAGATTGCGAAGATAGAATCTAAGTTGGCAATTTTAATTGCTGTGGGTACTGCAATTTGTGGTGGAGCAGCTATTGCAGTTGCAGCACCTATTATCAAAGCAAAGGAAAATGATATAGGGCTAGCTATTGCTGTAGTTAATATTTTAGGTTTAATTGCAATTTTTATATTTCCAGTTTTATGCACATTTTTTGCTTTATCTTCTAATAGCGCTGGAGTTTGGATGGGGTTATCTATTCAGGCGGTGGTGCAAACGGTTGCTGCAGGTTTTAGTTATAGCAGTACAGCAGGTTCTGTAGCTGTTATAGTCAAGTTGGCGCGAGTATTAACTTTAGCGCCGATGATGGTTTTAATAAGTATTTGGTATGGTGCAAAAAATAAAGGCAAAGATAATATATCTAAAACCAGCTGGACATCTTATGTGCCACCTTTTATTTTACTTTTTATTTTACTAATCATTTTAAATAGTTTTGGAGTAGTGCAAGATCTGCATGCAAAAAAAGTTATATCCAATTTATCAATGTTTTTTATGACTATGGCTTTAGCCGGTATTGGCTTAAGTACAAATCTAAAAAAAGTTATTAAAAGTGGTTTTAAAACATTTTGGATATCTTTTGTTTGTTCTATATTGCTTGCTTTATTTGCCTTTTTACTGGTTTATTTTTGGATTTAATGATTATTGAATTTCTAAATATATAATCTAGATGAATTATCCCATATCTTGGCGTATACTTCAGCCATCTACATACTTTATTTAAAATAAGGAACTCTAAAATGACAGAAAATACTAGTAAATCATATGATAAAATCAAAGTCCCAGCAGGCAGCTGGATTAGCCTTAACGATGATGGTGTTTTAAATGTTCCAAATGATCCTATAATCGCGTTTATTCGCGGGGACGGAATTGGCATGGATATTACTCCTGTGATGATTAAAGTTGTGGATGCAGCAGTAGAAAAAGCATATAACGGCGATAAAAAAATCAACTGGATGGAGGTTTATGCAGGAGAGCTTGCGAATGAAGTTTATGGTGAAGGCACCTGGTTGCCAGATGAAACTTTAACTGCTCTAAGAGATACTCATGTTTCTATTAAAGGTCCTTTAACAACTCCAGTCGGGGGAGGCTTTAGATCTTTAAACGTTGCTTTAAGGCAAATGCTTGATTTATATATATGTTTGCGCCCAGTAAAATATTATGAAGGCACACCAAGCCCGCTTAAAAACCCTGAATACACTGATATGGTAATTTTTAGAGAAAACTCTGAAGATATTTATGCTGGTATCGAGTGGGAGGCAGGTAGTTCTGAAGCTAGAAGATTAATTCAGACTCTACAAGAGCAATTCGATGTTAAGAAAATAAGATTTACTAATAACTGCGGAATTGGCATCAAACCTATCTCAAAAGAAGGTACGCAAAGGCTAGTTCGAAAAGCTATTCAATATGCAATAGATAATAATAAAGATTCAGTAACTTTAGTGCACAAAGGTAATATCATGAAATTTACTGAAGGTGCGTTTAAGAACTGGGGATATGATGTTGCCAAAAAAGAATTCGGTGGAAAAGAAATTGATGGCGGACCTTGGCAGGAAATTGACAATCCTAATAATGGCAGTAAAATTATTATTAAAGATGTTATTGCTGATGCTTTTTTACAGCAAATTTTATTGCGCCCTAGAGAGTATGATGTAGTAGCCACTATGAATCTTAATGGAGATTATATCTCTGATGCTTTAGCTGCTCAGGTTGGTGGTATTGGTATTGCACCTGGTGCTAATTTATCTGATGAGATTGGTTTGTTTGAAGCAACGCATGGAACTGCTCCTAAATATGCCGGCCAAGATAAAGTAAACCCTGGATCTTTAATTTTATCAGCGCAGATGATGCTAGTGCATTTAGGTTGGCAAGATGCAGCTGATCTAATCGTAAAAGCGATGGGAAGCGCTATATCTAACAAAACTGTTACTTATGATTTTGAAAGATTAATGGATGGTGCTAAGTTGCTAAGCTGTTCTGAGTTTGGTGATGCTATGATTGAGCAGATGTAGGATGACTTTTTAGTAAACCTTCCTTTATTTTATCTGCATCTTGATTTTTATTTCCGCAGCAGCAAAGGTAGCTAAGAAAAGTCATTATCGAGGTGCATGCACTATGTGGTTGTTGCTCTTCCTGCTGCACTACGTAACTTCGGGGGTTAGGTTGTTCGTGTGGTTCGTGTGCTGCCAATGCTGTACTGGAAGGATTGGTGGGACTAGGTTCGACTGTTAATCTGCGGAATATACTATAGAGTCTACTTAAATAATCTAAATCTCCTTTTTTTGTTATTTTTTCCCTTCTGTGGTATTCCAGTTCCAGTTCCAGTTCTGGTTCCAGTTCTTCATCGCTTTCCCATCCGGTTTTTCTAACACTCTTCTGTGTTGCACCTTGCCCAAAAAGAAATTCTAGCTCTCGCTTAGAATATTCATTGCCTTCCATAAAAGACGCATTTTCATACTTGCATGCCAGATTTGCTAAAACTTCAAATATATCGAATTCTAACGGGTTACTGTTTTTTTGGCAAAAGGCCATTGCAAAAAAGTAGATTAGCTTTAATGTATTAATATCTTCTTCTTCAGGGCATGGGTTTCCGTATGGATCAGTATTCACTATCCAAGTAATGGTGTGTTCAAGTTCACCTAATCTATCTATAGTTGAATTTTCAAGTATTTTTTTTGGATGTTGGTGTTGTTTTAAAAAATTAAAAAAACTTTCTGATGAATTTATTTTATGTTCTTGAAATAAATCGTTAACCTTTTTTGCCATCAGGGAGAGCTGTTCGTCTTTTATTCTTGCCATTATAATTCCTTTTGACTTTATTAATATATTAACATAGGTGTTATTATAAATTAAAAAACTTAAGGATTTATTAAGAAAACTGTTTTTTTGTTAATTTATATTTTTTTATGATATTTTAATTTTGAGTTGATTTGATCGCCAGGATAGACCCGCAGGATAAATATCTAATATTTTATCATGTAAAAGCACTTGATTATTACATGCGTTTTATGTTTTAATAGGGCGTGTATTAAAATATTAAATTTATTATTTTAATTATTACTAGGTTTTTAATCTCTAATTTATTTGTTAGAGCTTGGATCTAGGGTTATTTTTTAGTTAAGGAAACGTTAATTTATCTAGGATTAGAATATTATGGAACTAGGTATACAAGAAAAGATTGATATGATTCCTCAGGATTGCTTGAGTGCAGAAGCTACTTCTGCTTCCCCACGCAAGTATAAAGTGGTGTTATATAACGATGATTTTACTCCAATGGAGTTTGTCGTTCGTTTACTTAAGGATGTTTTTCACCTCGCAGAAGAAGTTGCGACTAACATTATGCTACAAGTCCACTATAATGGAAAAGGGATTTGTGGTTACTTTGTCAAAGATATTGCCCAAACTAAGGCCAATATTCTTGTTGAGAAAGCTAAAAATCACTCATATCCTCTATTGTGTAGAGCTGAAGAAAGTTAGTTAGTTAGTTAGTTAGTTAGTTAGTTTGTTTGTGGTTTAATATTATCTTAATTATTATTAGGTACCATTGCTTACTAGTTTGTTTAGCTTTATTAATTGCAATTTTAAATATTTGTAAGGGGTGAGACTTTGTTAAGTAAGAATTTAGAGAGTACTTTAAACCAGGCATTTAAAGATGCGCGAGCGCAGCATCATGAGTATCTAACTGTCGAACATTTGTTATTAGCTTTATTAAATAATCAGTCTGCATCTGAAGTATTGCGTGCCTGTGGTGCAAATCTAACTAGACTAGAAAATGAGCTGCGGCAATTCTTAGTAGATACCACTCCTTTATTAGCGCCAGGTGATGATAGTGATACTCAGCCAACACTTGGATTTCAGCGAGTGTTACAAAGAGCGGTATTTCATGTGCAATCTTCTGGTAGAGCCGAAGTTACCGGTGCAAATGTTTTAGTTGCCATTTTTAGTGAGCAAGATTCGCAAGCGGTTTATATTTTGAAAAAAGAAAATATTACTCGTCTTGATGTGGTGAATTATATTTCACATGGTATTGCCAAAGTTGATCCTAGAAAATTAGCCAATCCGCAAGACGCTGATTTTGGGGATGACCCTGATTCTGAGCCAGCAGATCAATCTCCTTTAGATATTTATGCTGTAAATCTAAATGATCGGGCGCAACGTGGGAAAATTGATCCATTAATTGGCAGAGAAGATGAAGTAAGTAGAGTTATCCAAGTTATATGCCGGCGCAGAAAAAACAATCCTTTATTAGTAGGGGAGGCAGGTGTTGGTAAAACAGCTATAGCAGAGGGGTTAGCCAAGAAGATTATTGATAAGGACGTGCCTGAGATAATTAGCAAATCTGTTGTATATGCATTAGATATGGGCGCGATTTTGGCTGGAACCAAATATAGAGGTGATTTTGAGAAAAGATTTAAGGCTGTTCTAAAGCAATTACAAGATGAGCCTTCTTCTATATTATTTATCGATGAAATTCACACTATAATTGGAGCCGGTGCTGCATCTGGTGGTGTTATGGATGCATCAAATTTAATTAAGCCTTTATTGGCAAAAGGAGATTTGCGCTGTATGGGTTCAACGACTTATCAGGAGTATCGTAGTATTTTTGAAAAAGATCATGCTTTGACTCGTAGATTCCAAAAAATTGATATTGCTGAGCCAACTGTTGATCAAACCTATCAAATTTTATTGGGATTGAAGCCATATTTTGAGGCGCATCATCAGGTAACTTATGATGATGAGGCTTTAAGGGCAGCAGCTGATTTGGCTGCAAAGCATATTACTGAGCGATTTTTGCCAGATAAGGCAATAGATGTAATAGATGAAGCTGGTTCATTCCAAAGGTTAAAGCCGATCCAAAAACGTAAGAGTCAAATTGGTGTTACAGACATTGAAGAAATGGTCGCGACCATGGCTAGAATTCCGACTAAAACAGTGTCAAGTTCTGATAAAAAATCATTGCAGCATTTAGGTCGAGATTTAAAAATGCGAGTATATGGACAGAATGATGCAATCGATCAGTTAGTATCAACTATAAAACTTGCAAGAGCAGGGCTTAGAGATCCGAATAAACCTTGGGGTAGCTTTTTATTGATGGGCCCAACGGGTGTTGGTAAAACTGAATTAACCCAGCAGCTTAGTAAGTTAATGGGAGTTGAGTTACTAAGGTTTGATATGTCTGAGTATATGGAGCGACATACGGTTTCTCGTTTAATTGGTGCTCCTCCGGGTTATGTTGGATATGATCAGGGAGGTTTGCTTACCGATGGAGTTATGAAGCATCCTTATTCTGTGTTGTTATTAGATGAGATTGAAAAAGCGCATCCAGATGTATATAACTTGTTGCTGCAGGTTATGGATAATGGCTCATTAACTGATAATAACGGTAGAAAAGCTAATTTTAGAAATACCATTATTATGATGACTACCAATGCTGGCGCAGTTGAGGGTTCTAGAAATACAATGGGCTTTGCTGATCAAGATCATTCAACGGATATGGTTGAAGTTGCTAAGAAGATATTTACGCCAGAGTTTAGAAATAGATTAGATGGAATAGTTAATTTTAACTCGCTCAATCGGGATGATATTAAGCATGTTGTTGATAAATTTATTGCGCAAATGCAAGGCCAGTTAGATGAGAAAAGTGTGCAGCTTGAAATTACTGATGCAGCTAGGGATTGGTTTGCTGAAAATGGTTATGATGAAAAAATGGGTGCAAGACCAATGTTGCGTTTAATACAAGAGCAGCTTAAAACGCCATTGGCTGACCAAATATTATTTGGTAAGTTGTCAGGTGGTGGGTCTGTTAAGGTTGATGTGGCTAAAGATCAAATAAAACTATTTTGTGAAGGGTTGAGTGCAAACAAAGGCTTGGAATATGATGTTAAAAAGCCTGCTAAAGATAAATCAACTTCTAACAATGATGGTGCAGTAACAAATAATTGCTCTTCTGGCTCTGCAACTCCTGTTCCTAGTTCCGGTGGGGCTGCAGCTGGTGGGCGCAAGGCTGATAAGAAATAATTTATTTGTTTCTATAGGTGATTCTGCCTTTAGTTAGGTCATACGGGGTAATTTCTACGATTACGGTGTCTCCAGTTAGGATGCGAATATAGTTTTTTCGCATCTTTCCAGATATATGTGCAGTGATTACATGCCCGTTTTCTAACTCTACGCGAAACATAGCGTTAGGAAGGGTGTCGATAACGGTTCCTTCCATTTCAATTTGATCTTCTTTTGCCATTATTTAAATGCTCCTAAAAAAATTATTTTTCACATATATATTATAGATGAAGATGATAGCCAGTTTTTTTGCTAAATTCTATTTAAATATTATCTAAATATCTTTCTGCATCAAGTGCGGCCATACAGCCGGTTCCGGCAGATGTTACTGCCTGTCTGTAAACATGGTCTATAACATCACCAGCAGCAAAAATTCCAGGTATGCTAGTTTGAGTTGCATTGCCCTCAAGGCCTGATTTAACTTTTAAATACCCATCTTTCATATCTAATTTGTTTTCAAAAATACCGGTGTTAGGCGTGTGCCCTATGGCAATAAAGACTCCAGTTAAAGGTATCGATGTTATTTGTTGAGTATCTTTGTGAATAATATTAATGCCGGTTACTCCCATTTTATCACCCACTACTTCTTTTAGGTGATGATTCCATTGGACTTCTATGTTTCCATCTTTTGCTTTTTCTAAAACTCTTTGGCGTAATATTTTTTCACCTCTAAATTCATCTCGACGGTGAATTATGGTAACTTTTTTAGCAATATTTGAAAGATATAGTGCTTCTTCCATTGCTGTGTTTCCACCACCTATTACAGCAACCTCTTGATTTCTAAAGAAAAAACCATCACAAGTGGCGCAAGCTGATACGCCTTTACCCATAAATTCCTGCTCAGATGGAAGTCCAAGATATTTTGCGGAGGCGCCAGTTGCAATAATTAGAGAATCGCAAGTATAACTTTTACTTCCAACTAGTTTAAATGGCTTATTACTGAAATCTACTTGGTGAATATGATCATTAATGATTTCAGTGTCAAAGCGCATTGCATGTTTTTTCATCCTTTCCATTAGATCAGGGCCTTGCAGGCCTTCTACATCGCCAGGCCAGTTATCAACATCTGTTGTAGTCATAAGCTGGCCACCAGGAGCGCTTCCTGTTATTATTAGAGGTTTCAGATTTGCCCGGGCAGCATAAACTGCAGCTGTATACCCACCAGGGCCTGAGCCTAGTATTATTAGTTTGTGGTGAGATGAGCTTTCTGAAGACATAAGTAAATTTTCCTATAATTCTTAAGTTTTTACTTGAATTCTTGGGGGTATTTTTGTTACGATAGCACTTTCAAGCTAATCAAGATTTGGCATTAGTCTGTGTTTTTTTAATGATCGAGTATAAAAATTTCACACAGTCTACTTAATTTTTTTATGATTGTATACGAGTTGATTTATATTTGGGATTTGAAAGATTAACTTAGTAAATTAAAGTAAATTAAAGTAGATTAATCTAAATTCGTTAACCTTTAGGAGTTTATTATGAACGAAAATGTAGAATATAACGATGTAGTTCGTGCTGTTAACGAACTAGAATCAAACGGCAAGCGCGCTACTATAGCAGGTGTTAGGGCAGTATTGGGGGACAGAGGCAGTGTCACTCAGATTGCTAAGCATTTAAAAGAGTGGAAAAGGGAAAAAATGACTAAGCTTGAAGCTGAGTCTGGGAACCCTCAAGAGTCAGCTCCTGAAGCTATCTCGAAAGATAATTCAGTTCCTGAGAAAAGTGTATCTGCAGATCAGAGTGTTGATAATATAAATGCATCAGAAAACAAATCCTCCAATAAAAATGTAAGCAGTACTGACAATGCTTCTAGTAAAGGTGATTTGCCAGAGGTTGATGAAGGGCAGGCAGGTCAGAAGAAAAGTAGCGGTTTATTTAGATCAAAAAGTAAGAACACACGTAACAAGCCGACTGGTCCAGTAGATGATTATGCTAAAAAAGCTGGTTTCAAAGAAGACTATTTAACAGCGCAAGTTGATTTTGAGCCTCTTACAACGCAGGATTTAACTAAACTAGACAAGCAAGCATTAATAATTAAAATTAGACAGCTTCAGTCTATTTTGACTCGAGAAAAAAATCGCACAGAAACTGCTGAGAAATTAACTCGCGAGGCGCACGATTATGCTCAAGCTTTAAAAGATCAAGTTGGTCATAGAATTAACGACTTAAAAGAATCTATGACAGTACAAATAACTCAGTTAAGAAATCAGATGCGTGAGTTTAAGGAGCAATCAGAAGAAGATTTGAATTATTATCGTAAGCAGCTTGAGAAAGCTAACGCTATGTTGGCTGAGAGTAAATTGAACGGTTAGTTATAGTTTGTGCTTTTCCCCTTGGGGAGGTTGTGGATTATGGGGCATGGAGGGCCTATTCATCTATACTTGCTTCCGTGCTACGCACGAGATTGCATCAAAGTAGCCTACAAATAACAACTATTTAATTGCTTTTCATAAATCCCAGCTTGTTTGGCCACCTGCCGTGCTGCCAAATCTAAACCATCACGTTTCAGATGATTTTTCTTTCTATAGCCATTAATACCTTCATGGTAAGCATAATAAAGGTCAGCCATTTGATTATTTGAAAGATGTAAATACTTGCGGGCTCTATATAAATACCACGCAACAAAATCGGTAGCATATTTAAAATTATTACGCATAGCACCTGAATTTTTAGTATAAACCCTATAGTTTTTCCAGGTTTCATTAAGTGCTTGAGAATAACCATAGGCTGTACTTTTATGGGTGAATGGGATCGGTACTCCTATCAATGTTTTATTTTTTGCTTTAGCCTCAGCGGAAAACCTAGATTCTTGGTGAATAACTGCCATTTGGGCCCAGATAGGAGTTCCCCAGCGCTTTTGGCTTAGTTTTGCCGCTTTGTACCAGTTAGGATGCGCATGGAATAACGCGCATATATTATTCTGTTGATATTTAGATGGGCGCTTGTCACATGAGCTTATAAATATACATACTGTGATAACTATAAATATATTTATAATATGATTGGTTTTATAATTTATTTTTAACAAATTATTTTAGCTTCTAAGATTAATAGGTTCTTATTAATCTTACTATCTTTTATATGTTTTTGTAATTCATATTTGTGAGGCCATGCTAAGCAGTTTCGCGTGGAGTTAAGAGCACAATGTATGCGATTGTTCTTAAAGCTTAGGTTAATTTAGAATTAAGATGTTAATTAAAGCTATACTTCATAAAGAGAGTTAGAATTAATTTAATTAAATTAAGATATATTGAAACAAGTGGAGATTAGTGATGGCAGATCTAAATCACACATTACATGGCAATGACTTACAGTTATTAACTATTTCTTTATCACCAAAACAATCAATTGTATCGGAGCCAGGTGCGATGGTATATATGGATAGCGACATCAAAATGAGTACTGGTATGGGCGCAGGTGGCGGTATTATGAAAGGAATGACGCGATGGTTGGGCGGAAGTGATTTGTTTTTATCAGAATTTACAAATGTTAGTAGCCTTAAGTCTGCAGAAGTTGGTTTTGCTGCTTGTTATCCAGGTATGATAGTCCCAGTTGATTTAGGTGCATGTGGTGGAACTTATTTTTGTCAAAAACAGGCATATTTATGTTCACAGCCCTCTGTTGCATTATCTATTGCATTTACTAAAAAACTAAGAGCAGGCTTTTTCGGTGGTAGCGGTTTTGTTTTACAAAAGTTAACCGGCAGAGGGGTGGCATTTATTCATGCTGGTGGGACTTTATATAAAAGAACACTAGAGCGCGGTGAAAAATTACGAATAGATGCAGGTTGTGTGGTTGGTTTTAGCCATGAAGTAGAGTATAGCGTTGGGTTTGTCGGTGGAATTAAAAATGTTTTATTCGGAGCAGAGGGCTTATTTTTGGCTGAATTAACAGGTCCAGGTGAAGTTTTAATACAAAGTTTGCCATTTAATAAGTTAGTTGGACACATAGTTGATGCAAGTGGACTGGCAAGACGTAAAAATTAGGCTTATTATTACAATAGATAATAAATAAATAATTAATGGGGGGGTGTTGGCATGGGTGAGTCACGCTCAAAGTCTGCAAATAGTAGTGAACATAAATCTGAAGAAGATAATAACGTACGTATTTTATCACGGCCTATATCGCCTGAGTATCTTATTAATGCCCAGAGAAGGTCTTTGTGGCCATATTTATGCCTAGTAGTTGCATTAATTCTATTACTAGTAGTTGGTTATTTTGCTTGGTTTTTCCAGAATCAAAACTTATTATTACAAGAGCGGTTTGATAATATTCAAAATCAGGTGAATCTTGATTATAAAAAACATATAACAACTTCAGTAGCATTAAAACAGGAATTAAATAAACAAGTTAGCTCTGTAATTTCCCAGGTAGATATCGTTAATAAACAAAATGCTAATCTTAAAAGTTTAGTATTATCTAATCAGCAGGCAATTCAAAAGCAACAAAAGCTTTTAAACTCACCTGGAAATGCTATATCAATGATTAAGAATAATGCAAAACAATTAATGCTTGGTAGTTTGGTTCAAAATGTAAAGCAGGCTGTTTTAATGAATCAGGTGGCGTTAGCAAGTCAGCTTTGGTTTGATAACAGTGATTTTTTGATTAAAAACTTTAAGGATTTAGCTCCTAATATTAATAGAGTTAATAATGACTTTTCTAAGCTTGTTATTACTAATGAGCCCATGTTAATTTCAAATCTAGCTAAATTAGCAGGTTCTAGAGATCAGCTTGAGATTGTAGATATTAATGCTAGATACCAAAGTCTTAAAAAATCTAGTTTAGCTAAATTAAAATCAAAGAATACTGTAGATAAAACTCCTAGTGATATAAGTTGGTTAGATCGCCAAAAGGCAAATAGCAAAAAGTATTTATCTGATATTTGGAGTCATATTAAAAGTAGCGTAGTAGTAAGTAATAATAAAAGTGAAGCGCCGCTTCTAATAACTCAAGGGGATAGAGTGGATGCTTACAGAATAGTGGTGCAGTATTTGATGCAAATGCAGTGGGGAGTAGTTAGTGGAGATTATAAGCTTTTTGAGCGGACTAAGCTTGAGTTAAACAGTTTTGTTGAAAAAAATATGATAGAGAATCCTAAGAGAAACTCTTGGTTTAAGAGGCTAGGAGCATTGAGCTTGCCGGATCAAAAAACTAAAGTTAGGGGTTTAATTGCTAATTTAACCGAGCTATCAGATAAAGCATCTATAAATTATTTTAAAGATAATAAATCAAGTTCTAGGTCAGATATAAATTCGGTAGGTAAGCATGCGTAAAGCAATTTGGATTCTTATTGCAGTTATTTTAATTGTGCTTTTTGCGTTGTTATTGCTCGATAATCAATCGACACTACTGATGTTGCAGATTAGCAGTAAAACTTATAGTGCCAAGCTGTGGGCTGTGATCTTATGTTTAATTTTAATTGGTATAGCTTTGTATATTTTGTTTTCACTTATTTCTTTGGTTTATCGAATGCCAAAAAAATTCAAAAATTCTTGGAAATCTAGACAAGTAAAGCAACAGCAAGTTTATTTTTTTGATGGACTAGAGGCATATTTAAATAATGATAGTAATAGCTTAAATAAAAATCTGGCTCCATTATTAAAGGATAAAGAATCTGACAGTGACTGGCAGGTGCATGCTGGGTTATTATTGTTAGATGGTTTGGCTAGAGGCTTTGATCCAATAGATGATGCGCAATGCAAAAAGATTTTTAATAAATTAGATGAGATAAGTTCAAGTGATTATCAAAAATTTTTGATTAGAAGGCTTAGGGCTAAAATTTTGCAAAAATCAGGTCAAGATTTAGCAGCTTGTGTGTTTATTACAAGTCTTTTGGATGATTTGGAAAGTTATTATACCTTGCCAAAAGTGGGTTTATCCCATTATTTGGCAGCTTTAGAAGATTATGGCAGTATTTGTTTGCGAGTAGGGCAAGTTGAAGCTTTAGAAAATTTTATTGGAATACTAATTAATAAGAAGTGGTTGCAGCGAGTGTTAAAGTCACAAAATGCAATCTGTGCTGGAGATGTAAAAGAGACTTGCCAGAAAGCGATATCAAAGTTTTATCAACTTATAGGAGTTGAGATAAAGGATAAATCAGGTGATATTTGGCAGTTATGTGATTATTGTGGTTTAGTTAATGAGTTTGTTATCTTAGCTTATGTATCTTATTTGGATAGGTCAAAAGAGCATGATAAATCAAAGAAATATATTGAAGATTTTTTAGAAGATAATTGGTCTGATGAAGTTTTTGCTTATTTTGTCGAAACTAAGTTTATTGGTGATAAGGAAAAGTTAGACTTTAGTCAGAGGATATTCTCACATAAAAGATTTAAGCCATCTTTTAATGCCTTGAGGTTAATGGGTGATATTTGTTTTGCTAATGGATTAATTGGTCAAGCTAAAAAATATTATGAGCAAAGTTTAAAGATTTCAGAAAGTGCTTTATCATATATTTCTTTAGCAAATATATATTTGAAAGATAAAGATCAAAAAGGAGCATTTGAGTATTATCAAAAGGGATTCCATGTGTTAAGATCAATCTAATTAAGATCACTTAAATTAATCGAAGTTTAATGTTATTTTTTCAAAGATAAAGGTTGATATTATCTTTTTATTTTGATTTAATCCGAGTGATAATTTTTAAGCTAAAAAAATAACAAATAATATGGGGTGAGTGGGGATGAGTGATAGCTATCATCCAGTTGGTTTACATAAATGTAGATTTTCCGGAAGGCTTTCTCGTAATTTAGTTCGTTCTTGGTTTGATGGACTAACCTATGATCAAACGGTTATCTCAGTTCGTAGACAGCAGGATCCAGCTTTACAGGAAATTAGAAATGAACTGGCAGGTTCCCTTGTTGCACCTATTAGCAGTCAATTTCGTCCAGGTTTTCACCTTAGTTCCATTTCTGAGAGTGAAAAGCAGAACATCTCTCAATGGGTTGAGGAGGAGTCTGGGCGTATGTCGCAGTGGCTAGTGGCGCATCCTATTGAAGGTTATTTAGATATTTCAGATAAAAGTGAGGAAGTTAAGTCAAGGGAAAATTTTAGTGAAAGAATAGTTCGGGAGCCAGATAACCTTATTTTATTGCGGTTAATATTTTTTCGCAGCTTGCATGAGTTAAAGGGGCGGCCAGTATATAGTAGGTCTTTGGAAGTTTGTTTTAAGCTTCTTGCCGCACAAGTTAGTCAGAATAAATCTAGAATGTCACCAAGTAGTTTTGCAGCTTCTAAAAAAGATCTTAGTCTTCTTCAAGATAAGGGGGTTATTCCAGAACTTGGAAAGTTATCTGGTGATTTAACTATGAATATGTTGTCTTATTTAAGTTTTAAGGATGTTAGCTCATATTTGAGCACATCTAAAAGTTCTTATCTTCTTAGTGGGGGTGATACATTATTTAAAGATAAAATAGGCGTTTTGGCATCATCTATCTCATTTTATTATGAATTGAGTTTACAGAATTTTTATTTGCAGGGAGACCCTTACATTCTTAAGGCTAAATTTAAGCTTGAATCAGGAAAAGTAATTTTTTTGGATAGTTTAATATCCTTAGTTACTAAAGACAAGTTGCCTGTATTTGAAGCACAGAGGAAGTCTATTTTGGATTATCGTCATGATCAAGTTATGGCTTCTAAGTCTGAGGTCCAAGCCAAATTGTGTCAGGAATTAGCACCTGAAATTAGAAGGCAGAAGCTGGAAGTTCAAAAAGAGCGTGAGCTGTTGGATGAGCAGCGTAGGAAGTTTGAGCAAGATAGGCAGATGCTTGAGCTTGAGAGAAGTAGGCTTAAGCTTCTTCAAAAAATGTTCAAATCTTCTGCAGGAACTTCAAGCCAAATTAGTGAAAAGTACGGTTTAGATCCTCTTTCTGTAAGTGCAGGAGTTCCAGGTAAACATTCAGTTTGTTGCCATAGGCTTTTTGTAGAAGTACATGGTTTATTACCTGAACCCAAAAAAAGAACCTTTCCTTTTGTTACTAATACTGAAAAAGGGAAAGGTTCTGGTAGGAGGGTAAAAAGGTCAAAGAGTTTACCAAGTTTTTCGTTTTTTAGTGCCGCCACTAAGGATGGCTCGTTTAGAGAAGGACCTATGGAAGCTAAAACCTCCAAATGTATTTAATTGTTTTAGCTAATAACTATATATTTTTATAGTAAATGTTCCATATTTTACTATAATTTAATTATTAAATTGTAATTTAATTCGACCTATAATTAGGTGAAATTCTTAATGTAACATTATAATATGTAAGGTTTTTCTCTTTTTTTGTAACAAATATAGTTAACTTTATCATCTAGATTAAGGCTTGTTTTTTTAGATAATGATAGCTTTTTTCTTGAATTTAGTGTATGATGTTAGTTCAATTGTATTTAGATTGTAATTAATATCAATAAAGGGATGTTTATGAAAAGCAAGCGTAATCTTGAGGAAATGAAAAAATTCAAATTAAGTAATGTTCGGGGCGTAATTGATAAATCGCGCTATGAACGTTCATTTTCTAAAGCTATATCTTGGTATGCATTTGATTTAATTCTTTATTTATTAACTATGTGGTTGGTTTTTGCAACTGACAGCACTTGGTTAAAGCTGCTTGGAGGCTTTTTGGGTGGTCTAGTTGTATCTATGATGTTTGTATGGGCGCATGATGCTGCACACGGTACTTTATTTAAAAGTAAGCGTTTAGCTGAGTGGCTTGGTACAATTTTCATGTTGCCATCATTAAACATGTATAGAATGTGGTGTTTTGGTCATAATAGAGTGCATCATAGCTTTACTTCATTTAAGGGCATGGATTATGTTTGGATTCCACTGACTCCTCAAGAGTATTATGCTCTAAAGTGGCACCAAAAATTATTTTATAGGATTAAACGTTTTTCGTTAACCTGTGCTGTGCATTATTTAGTGGATATTTGGTTAAACGGTATGATTCGTTATAATCCTGGTAAGGATTCTAAAGAGAGGGCTTATTATAGAAATAACAAGCTATTATCATTAGTGTTTTTCCTTGGTTTTTCTGCCTTAGCTTACTTTTTTGCCGGTGGCGTGTTAGGGATAGTTTTCGCAGTTATTTTACCATTTATTATCTTTAACTATGTAATTGCGTTATTTGTATACTTACACCACACTCATCCTGAAATTCCATTTTTTGATGAGAGATCTGAGTGGAATCATGCTATAGGTGGGTTATGTTGTAGTACTGTGGTGCGCTGTTCAAAGATTGGTGAAATGTTTACACATAATATTATGGTACATGTGCCACACCATGTTGATTTAAGAGTACCTTTTTATCATTTGCACAATGCTTACGAAGACCTAAAGAAGCATTATGCTGATTGTATATTTGAGTACAAGTTTAAGTGGAGTACTGTATTTGGTATCTTTAAACAGTGTAAGTTATACGATTATAATTTGAAAAAATGGTATACCTTTTCTGAAGGTAAAGAGCAGTTAGCTTAGTTTTTTTAAAGTTTTTATGAGGCCTTAATATCTGTTGAGGCCCTTAAAACTTTTTTATTTGAGCTTTTTTTGAGGGGGGTTCTAGTTTTGTCACCAAAGAGTGATTCGGTAAATCAACCAAAGCATTTAAATTCTCAAAAATCATATAAATCACATGAACTAGATAAACTTAGTACTATTGATATCTTAAAAGTATTTAATTCAGAAGATTATACTGTTGCCTCTGCAGTCTCAGATGAGTTAGATAATATTCAAACAGCAATTGATAAAATCATACCTAAAGTTAAATTGGGTGGTAGGTTAATCTATATAGGTGCTGGCACATCTGGTAGGTTAGGGGTTTTAGATGCATCTGAGTGTCCTCCAACTTTTGGTTGTCCTGAGGGTATGGTTATCGGGATAATAGCAGGTTCTGATTTGGCATTAAAAAAGTCTATTGAAGGTGCTGAAGATGATTTGGCACAAGCTATTTTAGATTTAAAAGCTATTAATTTAAATTCTAATGATTCACTTATTGGCATTACAGCCAGTGGGAATACGCCATATGTTTTATCTGCCATTGAATATGCTAATAAAATAGGGGCATTGAGTATAGGGTTATGCTGTATGGGTAGTAATGCTAGTGTTTTAGATAATAAAGATATTACCCCAGACTTAACTTCAACTGATGAGCCTATTAACAAAACTAAATCACCTAAAATTTGTAAACTAGCCAATTATAATATTATGCCAGATATCGGCCCTGAGGTTATTACAGGCTCGACTCGGCTTAAATCTGGTACGGCATGTAAGATGATATTAAACATGATATCAAATGCTGTGATGATTAAATTAGGAAAAGTTTATAATAATGAGATGATAGATTGCCAGCCTACAAATACCAAGCTTAAAAAAAGGCATATTGATATTTTGGCTAGAATAATCTCAGTTGATAGGCCTAAGGCAAAGGAGTTATTAGAAAAAGCTGAATTTAATATTAAGCTAGCAGCCTTGTGTCATAGCAAAGGCTATAGTTTAGATAAAGCTAAGCAGATTTTAGATAAAAATAATTTTAATCTTCGAGATGCTTTAGGGTATGGAGAGTAATTATTAAAAAATAAACTAATTCTTATTAGAGTAGCTTGGAATCGCTACTCTTAATTTAATTCACTCACTTTACGCAATGCAAAAACTCCCAAATTGCTGGTTTTGTAAGGCGATCTTGTTATGTTGACATACTCATAAACTTTACTCAAAAGCATAACTTTTCCCAACCGCAGTCATTGCGAGCCGGAATTGTTGCGTGAATATACTCACCTCAAACTTTTTTAAATGGAAAAACTCCCAAACCGCAGTCATTGCGAGACTACGTCGAAGCAACCTCGGGTGGAGCGCGTAAGCGCGGACCCCGGACTTCTTGGCAGGGATATTTATGACCTTGAGTAAAACTAGAAATTAAATATTGATATTATGTAATAACCTTGCCATCTGCACTTGCTTTCGTGCTACGCACGAGATTGCTTCGCCGTTGCCTCGCAAAGACTGCGGCCGGGAATCCCTTCCCCTTTGGTGGAAGGTTAGGGTGGGGGGATCCAAGCTGCAAAGACTAGGTGCAGGGCACCTTGATTAATTAATCGGGTTTTCCTTAGGTAATCTTGAGAATATCATCTGTAGATATAAAAATGGATAAATTAAAATGTTTTGTCTATGTTGTTTATAGAAGGTATTTAACTTAAAGAGTATTTAACTTGGGGTGTCTTTGAAGATAAGTAAAAACAAAAACAAAAATCTATATATTGGCCTTATGTCAGGCACAAGCTGCGATAGCATAGACACAAGCTTAGTATATATTGATAGTTCTAGTGATAGTTCTAGTGATAGTTCTAGTGATAGTTCTAGCCATCAATCCAGTCATAAACCTGCTGACAAATCTTGTAAAATAGATGTTATTGAGCATAAATCTTATGATATTCCAGCTGATATAAAGCAAAAGTATGCAAATTTATTAGATAATTATAAAGTCTCTTTATTAGATTTAGGTAAACTAGATGTCTCGTTTGGTAAGTTATTCTCTAATTGCGTGAAAGATATTTGTAAAATTAATAATATAGATTTAAAAGATATAGCAGCGATTGGCTCACATGGACAAACTATCTATCATCATCCTCATGGTGAGCATCCATTTACTATGCAAATAGGGGATCCTAACGTTATTTTTGCGCAAACAGGTATAACAACTATTGCAGATTTTAGAAGATTAGATGTCGCTTTTGGGGGGCAAGGGGCGCCGTTAACGCCATTATTTCATAAAACTTTGTTTAAAGATGACAAATATAAGTTAAATTTAGTTTTAAATATCGGCGGTATAGCTAATATAACCGTGATTTTAGATGATAATAAGATTCTAGGGTATGATACTGGTCCTGGTAATTGCTTATTAGATTTATGTTCTAGCAGGTATATCGGCAAACCTTTTGATAATCTAGGATTATGGGGCAAATCTGGGGATGTCTCAGCGGATCTTTTAGATTTAATGTTAAAAGATGAATATTTTAGTAAATCCGCTCCAAAAAGCACAGGAAGGGAGTATTTTAGTGAAAATTGGCTTAATAATATTATAAATAAATCTGACATTTTAGGATTAAAACCACAAGATGTTCAGGCAACTTTATTATCTTTAAGTGCAAGAACTATAGAATCTGAAGTTAAAAAGGTTATATCTAGTAATAACTATAGATTAGAAGATACAAGATTAATCATTTGTGGTGGTGGTGTTAGAAATAAGGCCTTATTTGGTTTAATAGAGAAGTATTTGGCGCCTGTTAGTGTTATAACTTCTAGTGAAGTAGGTGTGGATCCTGATTTCGTCGAATCAACCGCATTTGCCTATTTTGCTTGGGCGCGTCTTAATGGGCTTGGTTTTGATATGCAATCTGTGACGGGGTCTAGTTTAAAAAAAATGCCAGGAGTGGCGTATTTTATGTGAGTTTTAGGTGGGTATTACCACGATCGCGGCAATCCCCCACACAACTGCTGATGAGGTGATTAAGTAAAAATAATCTTTTTAACTAACGGAAAATATAAGCCGGTTTTTATAGGTTTAACTTTAGCCAGATCTTGATTATCTTTTGAATCTAAATATCCGGCTAGTTTGTTTCTATAATTACTTAATTGTTGTGAATATATCTTAAGCTGAGAGTTTATATCCTCAGCATCATTAAGTTTAAAATCAATAATATAGATATCATTGTTCTTATCTATAAACCAGCAATCTATAGTTCTTTTTTCTAGCTTTTTATTTTTATTATTATAAATATACAAGCTAAACTCATGCTCTCTTTTAATATGATCTTTATTTAATATCCACTTTGCATGCTCACACTCACACATATTTTTAAGTGCTTGGGTTATTTTATTAAAACTTTTATTTATATCATCAGTTGATAAGCCAGCTTGAGATAATTTAAATCTAATTTGAGAGTTTAAATTTGGGATTAATTCAGGCCACTTGCTTATATCATGTATAGATAATTGTTCTATACAAAAATGCAATGTTTTACCAGCTTCTTGAAGAGAATATTCAATTTGGTTAATCTTATCTGGGTGATTTAGGGATGGCTTTTCTATGTTATTAGATGGGTTTTCTGATTGGCTAGGTTTATCAGATATTCTCGCATCTAAAAAATCATTATTTTGTTCTATAAAATCAAAGCCAGCTTGTAAGGATTTGTTTTTATTAGATTTTACTTGCCTAAAATATTTTGATTCTTTAGTGAGTATCTCAAGATTATCATGTGATATATATTTAATTTGGTTAGAGTGTTTATTATTAATAAAATTATTTGAATTATCTTTGTTATAAATCTGATTATCTAGATCTAAACCCGAACCCAAATCCAAATCCAAATTTGAGTCAAAACCTGAATTATATTTATTATTAACACTTTGGGCTAACAAATCTAAAAAGCTTTTTCCCATATTTTGTTTATTTAGCACTTTATTTTTAGAAATATTTTGGCTTTTATCTTCAGGATTAATTTCATCATAAAACAAATATAAACTCTTTTTAGCTCGAGTTAGTGCTACATATAATAACCTTTGAGACTCAAAACTAGCTTTTTGAGATTCTATAAATCTTAAATATAAATATAGCTTATTAAGAAGCTTATCTTGGCTTTTAAAAGGTGCAATTAGAAGATAAGGCTCATCAAAGCTTGGATTGCTTTGCCATAAAATAAGAGAGGATTTGTCGGACATTGTGCGTTTATCAAGGGCTGGGATAAATACATGGTCAAACTCTAGACCCTTAGATTTATGAATAGTCATAAGCTCTAATTTCGCTTTTGAGTCAGTTGAGCTTGAAAATAGAGTTTTAAGTTTATCTTCTATATATTGATGATTAATAATTTGATTTAGATTATTAGCCGAACTTGATGTTATCTCAAGTAAGTTATTAATAAGATTGATATTTGTTTCATCTTGAGAGTTATCATATAAAACAGGCCCATTAAGTTTCACCCAGGTTTTATATATGATTTTTGTTATTTTATCGCGCCTTCTTGTATTTATGGCACTTTGTAATATTGGCAGCGCATTTTTTATATTAGTTTTTGATAAATAAGATAAAGAACTTAATAAGATATCTGATTTGATGGCCTCAAAAATAGTAATTTGATTATTATCTTTTATAAAATCTGCGATCTTCTCTAAATCATTCTTAGTTAAGCCAATCAAAGGGCTACGAAGCAGGGCGTACCATGAGGCTTTATCAGCGCATTGACTTATCGCAAGTGCAAGGGATAAATAATCTAGAACCAGCTGGTTTTTATATAAAGATTCAATTTCAATAGCATTAAATGGGATATTATTTGTAATTAGAGCAGGAATTATATCGCTAAGGTGAGCTCTTGATCTAACCAAAATAGCAATTTTATTAGATTTATGAGTTTTATTAATAATTTTAATATGACTAATTATTTTATTTGTTTGTTTTAAACTAATATTTCCTGAGTTTTTAGAATCTAATTCACATTTATGCATAAAAACATGCTGGTTTTGCGTATCGGTTATAACAGGATCAGCTTTTGCGTAATTAACCGCGCCAAGCTCTGGAATAGATTCTTTTGGAAAGAAGCTCTCACAAGCATTATTAATAAAATTTATAAGGCTGGTTTCTGTTCTAAAATTGGATGTAAGAGATAAAAACTCACACTTTTTCTCCCCTAAGCCAGCTTTTTTAACTTGCATAAACAAGCTTACATCAGCTTGCCTAAATCTATAAATAGACTGCATTGGATCACCAACAAAGAATACTGTTTTGCCATCATCTGGCTCCCAGCCGGATATTAAACTTTTTATTAAAGAATATTGTAGTAACGATGTATCCTGAAACTCATCGACTAATAAATGCTTTATTTGGTAATCTAATATTAAATTCAAATAAGTTGGGTTTTGTTCTGAGCCTAAAGAATTTAGCGCACCTATAGAAACTTCATTAAAATCAACTTGTTGAGACTTTGAACATACAATTCTAAAGTGGGCTGCAAGAGTTGGTAGTATTTTTGTTAAGGCTTGAATTGCGGATAAATCTATTTGATCAGTAGTGTGATCGGGGATTAGTTTTATATATTCTAATATGTTTTTAATTTGCTCCCAGCAAGTTTTATCTAAATTATTTAAAAAATCTAAAGCTATTTGTTTGATTTCTAATATATATTTGCCTTGGGCTTCATCTATTCCCAGTTCTTTGAATTTAGTTTTTGGCGGGAAGCCTTCTTTATAGGTTAGCCTTGAGCGCCAGTTATTATCTTTAGTTAAAAGTTTATCTGCTAGCTTTTGCCAGGCAGATAGATCATCCAAATCCTGCTTTATCATAAAATCAGATATTCTATAAAAAACTGCTTTTTGCTCAGAGCTAATCTTATTTAAAGATAATTCTAATTTTTCTAAAGATTGCTCATGTAAAATATTTAGAGAATTTAATAAAACTTCTTCAAGAAAATTTGTATTAACATCTTTAATAGCGGATATTATCGGCAGCCACTGTTCTCTTTTAGCTAAGAGATCACAGCATAATCTAATAAAGCGCTCCATATTATTTTCTAGAGGCTTAAGAATACAAGGTAGGGCATCTTGCCATAAGGGGCTGTTTTTATCTTTAACAAGAGCCAGGGCAGCTTTTTCGTATAATTCTTGGGGGTTTTGGGATATTTGCGCTTCTCCACCAATACCAGATAATTGCGGGGACATGCTTATTAACTTTGCACAAAATGAATCTATGGTCATTATGTTCAGGCGGTTTATCGCCGTAGTAAGATTCCATTCATAAGCTAGATCTTTTTTTCTAACTAAATTAGCCAAATCCCACATTTGCTTTTTAAGTGGGTCTGTTATTTCAGATTCTTTCTTATCGGCAAGTAACAAAGCTGATTTTATCCGAGCTTGCATTTCTTTTGCAGCTTTATTAGTAAAAGTTATTGCTAGGATTTGTTCTGGTTGAGTAACCGCATGAGCTAATAAATTTAAAATTCGTAAAGTTAGAAGTTGAGTCTTTCCAGACCCAGCTGGGGCTTGAATAATAAATGATTTTGCTGGATTTAAGGCTTTTTCTCTAGCTAGAGCATCGCTAAGCACACCTGTTTTATTTGTTTTATTTGTTTTATGGGATAAGTTAGACATAATTTTTTAAGTTTTTTTTAAGTTTTTTTAGATAGATTATTAAAATATTATTATAGCTTGGCAAGGTTTCATTTAATACTGGACATTTAAATATAACTTCTTTATTTATATTTAGATAACAAATAAAAAAATTAGGTTTATTATGCCAAAGTCAGTATTATTTCAGCATTTGTTTTCTTTTATAAAAATAGCAAAGGCAGAACCATCACAAGTTAAAAGTTTATTAAAAGAAGCTTTGAGACGCGCATTATTTGATAATCTTTTTGATATCTATGACGAGTTTGATATAAACACCAAAGTCTCTGGAGATAGCCTGTTTGATATGGCTTTAAAATCAGGCTCATTTGTTTTACATGAGCTAATTGAGTTTAATCCGAAGTTTTTATTAGAATCTGATAGATTTTATAGTGATTTATTTGATAGAAATTTTGAGAAAATAAGGAAAAAAAATACTAAAATTTTAGAGAGTGATTTCAAGAATCAGATAATTGGCGCTTTTGAGCTAAAAGAGATTACGGATAAAAAAATAGTTAATAAGTTATTTATATCTGCTCTTGAGAAAAAAGATGAGAAACTTATCATCGCTTTTTTAAAAAGGTTGCCTAAAATTAGGAGCTTCCCGATAAGGATAAATAAGGTCAAGGGGCACTTGATTCATTGGGCTACAGCCAATGATCTTTGTTCATTAGTTAAATATTTGTTAAGTATTGATCATGAATTAATAGATGCCAAGTTGGATAAAACTTCTGAGACACCGCTGCATATAGCAGCTAAACATGGCAAGTTGCAAGCTTATAATTTGTTATTAGATCAACGAGCTAATCCAGCGGTTCTTACCAGGCATAAGCAAAGTGTTTTGATGTTGGTATTAATGTATCAGCCGCATAAGCTTGCAAGTGTGATGTTTCAGTTTTGGTTTGATAAATCTTTGCCCATAGCTTATGCGCATAAAGATCGATTTGAGAAAACTTTATTCGATTATGCTCTGGGGGAGCATGTGCGAGTATTAGAGAGGATCTTGCCAAATTATATAGAGAGTTTAAGATCAGATTCACAGCGCTTGCAAAAATGTTTTATGTATTGCGCGATGAATCATCAAGATAAGTGCATTCCATTATTACTAAAAAATTTACCAATAGACGTTAATCAATCTATAGGAAGTTTAAAGCGAAGTGCTTTGTTTTTCGCAATTGAAAATGGTGATTATAAAAATGCTCAGTTGTATTTAAGGCATGGAGCAAGTGTTAATCTTCAGGATGCAATAGGGCTTACTCCATTAATGTTGGCTATTTTAAAAGAGGATATAGCTATAGTTGAGCTACTCTTATCTTGTGGAGATGTTAATTTGAGCATTTGTAATAAAGATGGCAAGCACGCTCTTGCCATGGCAGTAGATGCACTTAATGAGGACTTGGCATGTGCCATTTTAGCTAAAATCAAAGCTAATAGTGACTCTAACGGTATTATGCGCGGGGCAGGACTCTCTATCTTACATATCGCAGCTCTTTATGGAGATAACAAAACCATTTTATTTATGATGCGCAAAACTGATTATCCAGTAGATGTAAAATCTATAAAAGGAGAAACTCCTTTAGAAATTGCATCAAGAGCTGGGTATCATGAAGCTGTTGCATTGTTAATGGAGTTTGGTAGAAGCTCTGTGGCATCAGGGCAAGGCCAGGATCGATTAAGCCCTACTAGGTTTCCAGTGCTTAATATGACCTAGTAGGATTTTAATTTTTAGATATTAGAAGCATTACGCTTACGCAACACTGCTGCTCCTGCAAAAAGAACTACGGCAATTAAAATTCCGTACCAAAATGCTGGATTATGAAGCGATATACCCCAAGATGACGCGCTATTATCAGTTTTGATAGCCTCATAATAATATTTAATTGGTGTGTTTAGCCAATGAAAGATATGGTGGGTGCCAAATATAATCCTCTCAACAGCTACGATTACAAATAAAGGTGTAACTGCTAAGAAAAAAGGCGATCTTTTAGCAAAAGCTGAGCATACAAATAAATATGCTATATATGGCAAAAACCAAAACTCAAGTAAAAACATTTTAGCGAACGACTTATTAACAATAGATGATGCAATAGTGAAGTTGCTCTGGTCGAAATCTTTAGGAATAAAATGATTCAAAGTCGGCATAGTTAAGTGCCACATAACCGTCCCAACCGCCCAGTAAAATATTGGAGCTACTAGCAAAATAGTTATAAGTTTTGATGCAAGCTCCATACCTTCTGAGTAAGGCATAGATCTGAAAAATGCTATGCTTCCATCTTTTCTATCTTGAAATAGTGTTTGAAGAGGATAAAAAATATAGTTCACAAACAAATATAATCCCAGCAATACCAGGGGAATTGCTGCAAATTGAGTTAGAATTACTATGCCTAAAGGGTGGAGCCCTGCAGTTGTTATGTCGACACCGCTTTTAGTTGCAGTCATTTTAAATTCATTTAAATTATGCCAGTTGAAGGCGACATCTAAATAAAATAAAACTAAAAAGATAAGAGCGGTATAAATCGGAAGCAGAAACAATCTCCATTTATGTTCCCAGCATTCTCTTTTGACTAAGGTGTATAATTTGTTCATTTTTCATCTCCAGTTACAATTTGTACAAACAGATCACTTAAAGATAGTTTGCTGGTGGCTTTGTTCTTCTTAATATCTGCAATGCTTTTATCAAGTTTAATCTGTCCTTTCTCAATTATTATTAAATCTGTTAAGATTTCACTAACTTCTTGTACTTGATGGGTAGTAATAATAATTGTTTTATCTTTACAAAAGAAATTATCTGTTAGGTGCTTCATAAAAACCTTTTGAGTTAAAATATCAAGCCCTAAGGTCGGCTCATCTAAAATTAAAAGTGGTACATCAATCGCAGTAATTAAAGCTAAATGCAGTTGAGTTACCATACCTTTTGATAATGCTTTAATTTTTTTGTTTTGAGGGATGTCAGTTTTCTTTAAAAAATCTAGCGCTATTTCTTTATTAAATTTTGGGTGTACGCCGGCAACAAATTCAATTGCTTGATCAACGCTCATCCATTTGGGTAATATAGCCACATCTGAGATGAAGGTCATCTTTTCCATAAGTTTTGCGCGTTGTGATTTAGGGTTTAAGCCCATGATATCAATTGAGCCTTCATAATTATTTAAACCCATTATTGAGCGTAAAAGAGTAGTTTTACCAGCGCCATTTCGGCCTAATAAACCTACGACTTTTCCTTTTCCTATGTCAAGGCTTACATAATCTAATGCCTTGAAATCTTTATATTCTTTGTGTAGTTCATTAATTTTTATCATGTTATAATCTCATTTATATTTGACTTATTTGGTGTGACAATTTACCATAAAAACTTAAGTAATTCAAATTTGGTTTAGCGAATTATGTTTAAATTAGGTAAATATAAATGAGTTCAGTATTAAAATTAGAAAATTTAACAAAGTCATATAATTCTTTAGATTTTTCTTTATCTGATATTAATCTAACCCTAAAACCTGGGGAAATATTAGGTTTAATCGGTAAAAGTGGCGCCGGAAAAAGCACTTTATTACGATGTTTAAATGCACTTGAGCTGCCAACTTCAGGTAAAGTTTTATTTAAAGATAAAGATCTTGCAAGTTTAAGTGCAAAGAGGTTGCGTAAGACTCGCCAGAAAATAGGGATGATTTTTCAGCATTTTAATTTATTAGAGTCGCGTAATGTTTTTGAGAATATAGCGCTGCCGCAAGAGATAGCAGGCATAAATAAAGCTAAAATACGCAAAAAAACCATGGAGCTATTAGGCTTTGTAGGTTTAGAAGATTTTAAAGATCAATATTCTGATAGTTTAAGTGGAGGGCAAAAACAGCGAGTTGCTATAGCTAGAGCCTTGGCTTTAGACCCAGAAGTTTTATTATGTGATGAAGCCACATCAGCTTTAGATCCACAGACAACTACAGAAATTTTGCAGTTGTTAAAAAGAGCTAATAGTAAATTTAATGTGAGCATTGTTTTAATTACGCATCAAATGGAAGTAGTTAAGCAGGTGTGTCATCGAGTTGGGGTTTTAGATGCTGGTAAGTTAGTTGAGATTGGTTCGGTGATAGATATTTTTACTAATCCTAAATCAGAGGCAGCTATTAGGTTATCAGAGGAGTTATTTGCGTTGCATCTTCCAGCTGGTTTGGCTAAAAAATTGCATAAAGATCCTAAATTAGATTCTAAGCTTATTATAAAAACTATTTTTGTGGGGGAGTCCGCTCAAGTTCCTGTCGCTGCAATTTTATATGAAAAGTTTGGGATTAAAACTAATATTTTACAAGCTGACTTAGGCCAAGTCGGGGGTCAGAGTGTTGGTTTTACCGTAGGGCTCTGGGATGGTGATCCTGATAAAATAAAAGCTGCTAAAACCTATTTACAAAAACTTAATATCAAGTTTGAGGAGGTGGGCTATGTTTAGTTACTTATCTAATGTTGGTTTGGGTTTAGCTACCTGGCAAACTGTATATATGGTGTATATCTCAAGCTTTATTGCTATATTTTTTGGGACTATTTTAGGTTTAGTCTTTGTATTTACTAAACAAGGTAAAATATCTAAAGGCCTTAATCCTATTATTAATTTTATAATAGGTTTGATAGTCAATATTGTAAGATCAATTCCATTTATTATTTTATTAATTTCGATAATTCCTTTTACGCGCTGGTTAGTTGGCACTTCTATTGGCACTAATGCGGCTATTGTATCTTTGAGCATTGCGTCTATAGCTTTTTATGCTAGAGTCGCTGAAGGTGCTTTTTTAGGCGTTAGCCCGGGCTTGATTGAAGTAGGCAATGCGATGGGTGCTAGCAATTGGCAGTTAATATTCAAAATTTATTTGCCAGAAGCTTTACCAAAATTGGTTCAAGGTGCAACTTTAACTATCATTGGCTTAATTGGCTATTCTGCTATGGCAGGTGCCATCGGTGGGGGTGGTTTGGGTGAGGTTGCGTATAACTTAGGTTATTTACGTTTTCAGCCTAGTGTAATTTTAAGCACGGTTATTATCTTAGTGATTTTAGTGCAATTAGTTCAAAGCTTCGGGGATAAAATCTCCAAAAGACCAAAAATTACAATCATTAGCTCGGCTAGCTTAGTTTTATTTATTTTATGTTTAGGAGTTAATTTTGGGATATCTTATGAGTCAAAAGTTTATAACTCCAAAGTAATTACAATAGGTGTTATGGCAGGTATTGAAGGAGATGCTTATAAAGCTGCAAAAGCTTATGCCAAAAAAAATTATGCTCTTGATCTTAAATTTATAGATTTTGATGATTATACTTTGCCAAATAGAGCCTTAAGTGATGGCGATATTGATGCAAATATCTTCCAACATGTGCCATATTTAAAAGCTGATGTTAAAGCACATGGGTATAAAATAACTGCAGTTGCTAGAACCTTTAATTATCCGATAGGTTTTTATTCTAAAAAAATCAAGAATATTAAAAACATATCTGAGCTACCAAACGGCGCTTTAGTTGGGATAGCAAGTGACCCAAGTAATGGCGGGCGCGAGCTTTTATTATTGCAACAGGCAGGTTTAATTAAGATCAAACCTAAGGTCGGTTTATTAGCTACTCCAAGTGATATTATTTATAACCCTAAGCATCTTAGATTTAAATTATTAGAAGCTGCGATGTTGCCTCGGGCGTTAAATGATATGGATTTAGTCGCAATTAACACCTCATTTTTAAAATCTGTTGGTTTAAGTTTAAAAGATGCAGTTTTAAAAGAGGGCGCAAACAGCCCATATGCAAATGTGATAGTTGTTAGGACTAAAGATAAAAATAAAATTTGGGTTAAAGAGTTAATTAAATCTATTCATAGCAAGGATGTTATTCAAGCTGAGAAAAAGAACTTTCCTGGAGGAAGTGCTGTTGTTGCCTGGGAGTAGTTGCTGACGTAATAATGATAGGTGTCGCAATCTCCCACAAAACTGCTGTTGACTTAATATAAATGATAGTTGTAGCAATTGGCAGGAGATTGCCGCGTCGGCTTACAGCCTCCTCGCAACGACTCACCTTTTGTCTTTGCGAACGAGCCGTAGGTGAGTGTGGCAATCTCCCACAAAACTGCTGTTGACTTAATGATATACTCCAGCATAGCATAATTTGGTTTTATGCTATACTGGAGTATGTCATTATTCTAGATTATGCTATAATACAGTATATCATAATTTATTTGTAGCGGGGGCTATAGTTATGTCAGATCAGTTAATGCAGGCTATTTTAGATTGGAATCCATGGCTAGAAGGGGATTTCCCTGAAAGTTTATATGGGATAGAAAGAGACCAGCAGTTGCTGCCATTATTAGATCTTCCAGAGATTAAAATTTTAGAAGGCGCTAGGAGGGTTGGTAAAAGCACTTTGTTTTATCAATTAATCTCACATTTACTGGATAAAGGTAAGAAGGTTTTGTATGTTAATTTTGATGACGAACAGTTATCGACATTTTCACTAAAAGAAATTTATTACACTTATACAAAGCACAGAGAAGTTGATTTTCTGTTTTTGGATGAAATTCAAAATTGTGAGAACTGGGTTCATTTTGTAAGAAAGTTATATGATACAACTCCAGAAGTTAATATTTGGATTAGTGGCTCTAATTCTGCCTTGATTAAGCAAGAATATAAAACTTTGCTTTCTGGCAGAAATATATCGCTAACCATATATCCATTATCTTTTTTGGAGTTTTTAAAGTTCAATGAATTAACTGAGGTTAAGCTGCCGCTTTCATCGCAAAAAGAATCTAAGGTTATAGGTTTGTTTGAGCATTATTTAAGTTGGGGCGCTTTTCCAGTTATTGCGAAAAGAAAATTTTATCATAAGGAGTTATTAATTAACTATTTTGAGGATATTATCTATAAGGATATTGTAAATAGATATGATGTTGATGTTGGCAAAGTTAAGGACCTAGCTGTTTATTTAGCAACAAATAGTGCCAAAAATTTTAGTTATAGGTCTGTTGCTAATGCATTGAATCTGCATCCAAAAACAGTTACAGAGTATTTGTCTTATTTTAAAGAAGTGTTTTTGTTTTCTGAGTGTTATCGGTTTGATTATTCTTTAAAGCAACAGCTTACTCGAGACAAAAAGGTTTATATTATAGATGTTGGTTTAGCTGCAGCTAATGCATTTAGGTTTTCACAAGATAAAGGCAGAATGATGGAAAACTTAGTTTATTGTGAGCTTAAAAGGCATAACAAGGATGTTTATTTTCATAAACAAAAAAAGGAATGTGATTTCGTAATTAAATCAGGCATAAAAGTTATAGACGCAATCCAAGTGAGTTATTCTTTGGAGGATGATGCAACTAAAGATCGGGAAATCGCAGGACTATTAGATGCAATGACTTATTTTAAACTAAATAGCGGATTGATTTTAACTATGTATGAAGAAGATCAATTTGAGTTAAAGGTAGATGGTAAGGTTTATGTGGTGCATATTAAGCCCATATGGAAATGGATGCTAAATTAACTTTTAATTAAAATTAGGTGTAATTTACTATATTTGAGCAGATTAAATAGATAAAATATGAGACTATGATTTTTTTACAAAATAAAGGAAAAAAAGGAAGAAATGATGCAAGCGGATATAAATAATAATAATAATTTAGGTTTAAAAAGACCAAGTATTACGGTATTTGCTTTAATAATGATTACAGTTGGCGCTGTAGATAGCATAAGAAATCTACCCGCAACGGCGTTATTTGGTTCAAAAATTATCGCCTTTTATATAATAGCAGCATTGTTTTTTCTTATACCATGTGCTTTGGTTTCAGCTGAGTTATCCGCCAGATACCCAAAAGGTGCTGGGGTTTTTAGCTGGGTTAAGCATGCATTCGGTGGCAGATGGGGGTTTATCGCAGTTTGGCTGCAGTGGGCTGAGAATGTGCCGTTTTTCCCATCTATACTAACATTTATTGCCGGGACTTTAGGATATTTAATTTCACCTGAGCTTGCCTCTAATAAGATTTATTTAATGAGTTTTGTGCTAATAGTGTTCTGGGCTTTGACCTTTGTTAATATTTTAGGGGTTAAAACATCAGCTTGGTTTAGTAGTTTTTGTACTGTATTTGGTTTATTTATACCAATGCTTTTGATTGTTAGCATGGGGATGATTTGGGTTTTAACAGGTCATAAAGCTCAAGTTGCGCTAAATTCTCACACCTTGTGGCCACACTTGAACCATTTATCTATTTGGGTAACTATGCAAGGAGTTATTTTATCTTTATGCGGCATAGAGCTTGCGACAGTGCATGCTTGTGATGTAAAAAACCCGCAAAAATCTTTTCCTAAAGCTTTGATTATCTCAGTTATTATTATTCTGATAACTTTAATTATGGGGTCTTTATCCATAGCATTTATAGTCCCGCATGCGCAAATAGAAAATGGCCTAGTAACTGGCATAGTTTATGCATTTGATTTGTTTTTAACTAATATGCACATGCACTGGATGCTCCCAATAATTGGGGTTATGTTAGCTATAGGTGCGCTAGGTGGAGTAAATAGTTGGATATTAGCTCCGGCTCGTGGTTTGTATTTTGCAACTAAAGATGGGCACTTACCAGAGTATTTTGCAAAAGAAAATGAGCATGGTTCACCAGTTAGTATATTAATTATGCAGGCAGTTTTGGTTAGTGTTTTGATGATAGTGTTTTTTTTAATGCCTGGTATAAATGGTGCTTACTGGTTAATAAGCGTGCTTGCCGGGCAAATATATGCTCTTATGTATATGATTATGTTTGCAGCTGCTATTGTTATCTCTTTAAAGCATAAAAAAGTGGATTTAGATTATAGAGTTTCAAAAAAAATAGGAGGAATGCTAGGGATATCAATTTTAGGTTTAATAGGAAGTAGCGTGGCCTTCTTGGTATGTTTTATTCCACCTGATCAAGTTCCTGTTGGAAATCATGAGCATTATGAAATGATATTGGTTGGAGCTTTATGTATTTTAGTATTTTTGCCGATATTTTTTGGGAGAAATTTTAAAAAAGATTTAAAAACAGTCTAAGTATCGATCGCTGTCGTTGCGAGACTACTTTGATGCAATCTCGTGCGTAGTGCAAAGCACGTAGCACGGAAGTAAGTTCAGGTGAGTAGTTTATTTTTTATACCTTTTTTTTCTTATCTTCTTAGCCTTATCTTGAGGGTATCTATAAACCATAATATAGTAAAATATTAAGCTAGATATAATTATTAAAGCATAAAATTCTTCATGGGTTATTACATTGATACTGCCATCTATAGGGTTTCCTAAAAACCCTAAAAATGCCAGCCAGATAAGATAAGCAACCATTATAAAGCTTCTTTTTAGAGAAAATAATATTCCAGATAGTTTAAATCTATTATGCACAATGATATAACCGCCATAAAATACAACTACAGCGGTAGTTACGGTTAAGAGGTTTTTTTCTGCAGTAAAACAATATAGAAAAGTTATTAGAACAAATGTTAGCGGGCATATTATAGCTGCAAAAGGAAGTTTATATCTTCTTTTTCTTGAGGCCTCAGTAATACGCAAACGCATCATAGCAAGTGGGCATGCCATATAAGATAGGATATGAAATAAGCTAACTATTGCAACTAATGATGCCCAGCTTTTGAACATAAATAATAATAGGCAAGATAATAGGATATTAAAAATAAGAGATCTTCTGGAGAAATGATATTTCGGGTGAAGAACATTAAAGAATGATGGGGCTTGTTCTTCTTGCGCCATTGCAGTTAGCATTCTAGTTGTTGTGCCGACATATATTATACCAGTTCCTGACGGGCTGACACATGCATCAACATAAAGTAATACTGACATCGCATTTAAACCAAGTAGCGATGTTAATTGCACAATTGGCGAGCTAAAATCTAAGTTGTGCCAGCCAGCCTTTAACATAGAAGGCGGTAGGCCACCTATGAAAGCTGTTTGTAATAACAAATAGATACCTAGACACAGGACAATAGATATTATCATTGATAATGGAACATTTCTTTCAGGGTTCTTAGCTTCAGCGCAAAAACTTGTGATAGATTGAAAGCCATTAAAAGCATAAACAATCCCGCAAGCCATTACTGCGCCAAAAACGCTACTCGCACCAAATGGTAGAATTTCATGTTGTTGTGCCGTGAAGTTTCCGGGGTGGAATGCCGCAATAATTATTACAATAGATGTAACTACCGGAATTAGTACTTTAAAGATGGTTATTGTATTATTTGATTTTGCAAAAAGACGCACACCCCAAAAATTTATAAGAGCATAAATAATTAATAGGATAACTGCACAGCCTAGCCCCAGAGTTGTTAAATTATCATTTATAAATAAATATGGCGTCCATTCAGGTTTTATTGCACTTAAGTATTGCACTGTGGCATCAGCTTCGGTTGGAATAACTGCGACAATCCCCAGCCAATTAGCTATAGCTGTTATATAACCGACATCATGATTATGTGACAGAGTTAATAGGCGGGTAAATAATCCGCGTTTTGGGTGTAAGGTAACTACTTCTGATAGAATTAAAGTTAAAATCAAAGTTAAAAAAGCACCCAGAATCCATGCTAGATATGCTCCACTTCCAGCATATTTGGCAGCATAATAAGCAGAAAATAACCAGCCACTTCCAATAATTGAGCCGGTTCCAATAGCAATTAGTGATAATAATCCAAACTTTCTAGGTTTCATTTTTGACATACGCAATAATTAAGTTACTGATTTATTTATGCTATCAGAGGATTATAAAATTGCTATTTTATTTGTTATTTTTGATTTTTATAAGCTGCTTGCCCCAGTGTAGCTTGTGTCGTAATACACTATAGTAATCATATCCTTTGGGGTGAATAAGCGTCATTTTGCGTTTTTGTCGGCAGATATGTATCGAGTCGCCTTTATTAAGAGGAATATAAACTTGGCCATCAAAGCTTAGTTTCGGCTCTTTTTTGTTACCTTCACTAATTGTTAGTTTGATTTCAGATTCAGCATCTATAACTAAGGGCCTTGATGTTAAAGTATGCGGAAACATCGGAGTTAAAATCATGGCATCCATACTAGATTGTAAAATGGGCCCTCCAGCTGATAAAGAATATGCCGTAGATCCAGTTGGAGTTGCAATTATTAAGCCATCTGAGCGCTGAGAGTATACAAATAATCCATCGATCTCTAATTCAAACTCTATTAACTGAGCTGTATCACCGGGGAAAAGAACAATATCATTTAATGCATTACAAATTTGGGTGTTACAAGAAGTGTTTTTGGCGCTTTTTGGGTCAGGCTCACAATTTACTGCAGCTTTTAGTAAGAATCTATCCTCAGTTTGATATTCGCCTTTTAAGATATTTATTAAGTGAGTATTTAGCTTATCTGGTTTTAAATCAGTAAGAAATCCTAATTTCCCGCGGTTAACTCCTAAAATAGGAACATCAATTTGAGAAAAGGCTCGAGCAGCAGCTAATAAATTACCATCACCACCAACAACTATTGCTAGATCTATCTCGCTTTTATCTAAGCTTGGGTGTTCTGGGTATTGGCTTAATTTAAAAGGGGTTAGCTTTTGTGCTGATTTTTTGTCTTTAAGGCTCTCTAAAGTGCTTTGTTCAAGATATAAAGTTATATCATTTTCTTTTTCTAATAATATTCTAATATCATGCAAAGACTGTTCTACTAATGGATTAACGTGAGCACCCATTAGAGCGATATGTTTAAACTTGAAGTTACTGCTATTAGTCATAATTTATATCTAAATTTGTTTAAATTATCTCTTTGCTTATGATAGCAGCTTTTGAGGTGTTTTTGGGTTAAGAATTAACAAAAATCTATTTTATGATTAGCATTAGATTGTTATAATAATTAAAAATATTATGTTAAGTATAAATTAATAATAAATTGTTAATGTTAAGCTAATATTTTTAATTAATAATTGCCATGCATTGAATGCATTTTTATATTTTTTTAAATTTTTATACAGGAGAAATTAGTTATGGCGCATTTTCAAAGAGCAGATGGTGGAAAGGTAATACAACAATCTATTGATAGAAGTCGTTCAGTCTATGACGGTAGAAGTCGCTTAGATAGTGCTACAGCGGCAGAATATATGGGTGAAGTTAATGCTGCGCAACAACAACAACGAGCTGCAGCTGGCAGACAATCACCTGGTTGTTGTGCTATGTTGTTTTGTTCAGCTAATACTAGAGAGGCTAAGAGGGTAGAGAGTGTCAATGAGAGTGCTGGTAAAACGGTAGCACAATTTCAATCCGCACTGTGTTGTGGGGCAAGCCAAGAGCTTGCATTTGCTCCCAGAGAGATGGTTGCAACTAAAGGAACTAAGACTGCTACATGTTGTTGTTTTAAAAGTGCTAGTTCAATGAGTTCTGATGAAGTCAGAGACTCTCAAGTAGTGGAAGTACGTGAGGTAGCAGGTGAAGTAATGGTTAGGGCTTAGCCTTTTTTATTTTCGATACTTAGCTTTAGTCCCAGATTGATTATCTTTATAGTCACTCTGGGACTTTTTGTATTGCATTATTTTTTGCTAAAAATAGCAACTTTTAGTATGCTGTATTTTAAATATTCTTATCAGATACAAAATTTGGGGTGTTTTAGTGCATTTTACAGAAGATTTTTCTAATAATGCATATGACAAATTCTTTGCAAATATCCCAAAAGATGCATTAGTCATAACTGTTACAGATAGGATGTATCGCCACCTACTTGAAAAATATCTTTTATGGCATCAGAAAACATATAAAAACAATGGCGCTATAACATCACCTTTTATATCTTTTAGCGAGTGGAAATCCAAATTAATTGCCGCATTAATGCCGATTTGTGAAGCACAGCCTTTAATTTTAAGCAATGAGCAATTAAAGCTTATTTGGGAAGACTTACTTAAAAAGCACCCGCAAGCATCTAATATGATATATCCAAAGCAGTGCCTTAAAAAGTTAATCCAAGCTTGGCAATATGTTACTCAGTGGGGGTGTGAAGATAATTTTACAAGCTGGCAAGAGCAAGCTTTAACTAATGAGCAAATAGAGTTATTTATAGATATTGCAAATAGTTTTAAAAGTTATTGCAAGGATAATAATTATATCTGTTCATCTGGGGTTCTTGAATATTTAACAGAACATATTGATATATTAGGAAAAAACAAAATATTACCTAATAATATTATTTGGCTAGGCTTTGAGATGGCAACTCCTAATTTTGATAATTTTAAAAAATCTTTAGAAAAATTTAGTGGAGAATCCGAGTGCCTTTGGCCGATTGATATAGATTTATCAACTGATAATAATATCAAGATAAGAGCTTATGAGTGCATTGATAATCTGGATGAAATTAATCAGATTTTATCTTGGGCAATTTCTGAGTCTAACTTAAATTCAAGCTCAAACTCTAAAAAAAATATTGGAGTTATAATTCCTAATTTATCATCTAGAAGAGATGATTTAATAAGTGCTATTGAAAATTATGATTTAAGACAAAATTTATCAAAAGAAAATTCCAATAACTTTCCAAGTTATGCCATAACAGGGGGTGTGCCTTTATCTTCATATCCTATAGTTAAAGATTTTTTTGCGATATTATCAGCTCCAACATCGCATGATCTAGATATATTTCGAACAATTTTAGCATCATCCTATATTTTAGGAGCTAATAATTCTTATGCAAAAAGAGATCAGTTTGATTGGAATTTGCAGCAAAAAGGGCGCTCTAATTTAAACTTTTTAGAGTTTTTAGAATTATGGATAAATTTTCAAGAGCAATATCAAGAGCAAGAACAAGATCTTTTATTAGAAAATTTAGAAAATAAAAAATTATGGATAAGTGATATATCTTGGAGAAAACATAATCATTTCGCCTCATTTTGGCAGCAAAAAATATTAAGCTTGTTAGAAGTTTTTGCTTGGCCTGGAGATATGTCTTTATCATCAATAGAGCATCAGGTAGTTGCAAAAGCATATGAGATAATCCAGCAAAGTGGCAAGCTTGATTTTATAAAAGATAAGATCACCTATATTGAATATTTAAGATTATTAAAAGAGCAATTTAGCGAGTGTTTGTTTCAGCCAGAAAGTGCCATAGCCCCGCAAGTTACTTTTTTTGAGATATTAGAGGCTGACACTATTGCCTTTGACTCACTTTGGATTGCAGGAGTGAATGATGATATTTGGCCACCAAAAGCCAAACCAAATGCTTTTATCCCAATTATCTGGCAGCAAAAATATAAAATGCCGCACTCATCAAATCAAAGAGAGTTAGAGTTTGCTCTTCATATTTGGCGAAGATTATTAAAGCAAGCACCGAATATAATTTTAAGTTCTGTATCCCAAGAGGGAGGAATCGATAAAACTCCAAGTGAGCTTATAAAAGCATATGGTATTAAGGCTGCTAGCTTTTGTGATTTATCCGAAAATTATTTCAGTGACTTTGAAGTTTTTACTAAATTAACTAATAAATTAACTAATAAAGCTGTTTGTTTTAAAGATGATAGCCCTGCTAAAACCTTAACAAAAGAGCAATTAAGTGATTTTTCTAATGGAATAGATCTTATTCAAAAGCAAATAGATTGTCCTTTTAAAGCTTTTGCAAGGTTTAGACTTGATATAGAGCCTTTTGAAAATGAAAAGGAGCATTTAAGCGCATCAATGCGTGGTCAGATCTTGCACTGGATAATGGCTGATTTTTGGAAGCTTATTAAAGATAGTGATAATTTAAATAATCTACATAATTTAAATAAATTAGATGAAATCATAAGAAATATAATTAATAAGGTTTTAAAGTTCTGGCAAAAAAAAGCCCCAGAGTTATTATTTGATGGAGTTTTTAATATAGAAAAAGAAAGACTATATTTGCTTGTTTTAGCCTGGCTTGAAGTTGAGGTGGGGCGTGAAGACTCATTTTCTGTAATTAATACAGAGCATAAAATTCAAGGAGATATCGCGGGCTTACCAATTGTGGCAAGGATTGATCGCATTGATAGCCTATTTTCAGGCGATAAAATGATAGTAGATTATAAAACAGGTTTAGCTAGTACAGCTTCTTGGTTTTCTAGTAGGCCAGAGGCTATGCAAATGCCAATTTATGCACTTTTAAACCTGGATGCTAAATCTATAACTTTTGCGCATGTTCAAGCTGATGTTGACAAATCCTGTAAATATCATGGTGTTAGCGAAAAAGATTTATTGGTTAAAGGAATAAAAAAAGTAAATGAGAGTATGACAAAAGATGCTAATTGCAATACCTGGGGTGATTTAGTATCTAGCTGGGATGAAATAGCTGTTAGTGCGGTTAATAATTTTAAATTAGGGGCAAGTGAGGTTGATCCTAAAGTTGAAGCTAAGACTTGTCAGTATTGTGAGTATCGGCGTTTATGTAGAGTGTCTGCTACAAAATAAGTGCATAACTTTGCTTAATTAGGTAAAATGCCCTAAAATTTTATTTAAACTATTAGGAAGATTCACCATGGCTGAAGTTGTAATTTACACACGAGGTTATTGTCATTATTGTGATAGTGCTAAAAAATTATTAGATGGTAAAGGCGTAGAGTATAGCGAAGTTGATCTAGATGAGCATCCTGAGAGGCTAAAAGAAATGATTGAGCTATCCAATCGTAGAACTGTTCCGCAGATTTTTATTGATGGAAAATCTATCGGCGGTTTTGATGATCTTAATGCTTTGAATCGTGCTGGAGAATTGGATAAGTTGCTTGGTAGGTAGTTTTCGCATACCGGATGCCCCCATCCTAGACCTACTGTGCACACACATCTTTTGATAGATAAAAAACCCACCGCTGTCGTTGCGAGGAACGAAGTGACGCGGCAATCTCCTTCCCCCCGAAGAAATAACTATTTCTTCTTAATATCGTGCATCAAACAGCCATATTTGGTTAAATCAGCATCATAGTCAATCATCGTTTCAATAAATACAGCTTTTTGTTTATTTTTAGGATTAACCATGAATATTTCATTTTTTACCATAGCATATGCTTTTGCAGGATTTAACCATAGGTTTCCTTGAGCTCCATTAGTATCTTTATAGTGTACTTTAATAGCTTTAACTTTACTGACTTTACCATCTGACCCTTTAATATCTAGGTCAACACGTTTATGAGCGCTTGATAATATTATTTTATTATCTTTTTTGCTGTCTTTTACGGTTCTAGTTTTAAATTCATGAATCATTTTACCATTTATAATACTCATCCTAAGTTGCAATAAGTAGCTTAGACTATCATTTACAACTTTATCTTTGCTAGCTGATAATTTATCATCTTTTAGTTTATCTAATGATGAATTTAACTCTAATGGTTTAACTTTTGCTTTTTTCTTTGTCTCTGATAAAGAAAATGAGCTTGGTACAACGATATTATTATTTCTTATTTTTCCAACACTTGTTTGGGTAATAACATCATGAAAAATAAATTTATCTATTTTAAGTTGAGATGTTATTTTATAATGAGGTTTAGCTTTTTCTTTTACAATTCTGGTTATTATTCCTAAACTATGCCCATTAATAAAAGAGTTATATGTGGCTTGATATCCTGGTATTAAGCATTTGTTTGCACTTGATATTACATTAGTGATTTTTGTGCTTTTTGTTGCTGTCTTGGATACCTCTTTTGTTGCTGTCTTGGATGCCTCTTTTGTTACAGCTGCCATACTAATTAAAGGGCATAACAAAAGAATAGACGCAGTTAACATTGATAATCTCATAATAAAATCCTTTTTAAAATAATTAAAAGCTTATATTTTAATTATAGCATTAATTTTTTTTAAAATTTTTACCAATTACCAATTACCAATTACCAATTACCAATTACCAATTATTTATTAGCGCTTAACATCTTTTCTAGATAGTGAATATTGGTCCCACCTTTTTGAAAGCCTTTATCCGCTAAAATCTTTTGCTGTAAAGGTTTATTGTTTTTTATCCCTTCAAGAACCATCTCTTGTAGAGCATTTTGCATTCTGGCAATAGATGCTTCACGTGTTCTACCAAAAGATATAATCTTAGCTATCATTGAATCATAATTAGGAGGAACAACATAACTTGAGTAAATATGCGCATCTACCCGAATTCCAGGGCCGCCGGGTGCATGATAAAAGTCAATTTTACCCGGGCAAGGAATAAAATTTTCAGGATCTTCTGCATTTATTCTGCACTCAATCGCATGGCCTTTAATTTTGATATCAGATTGCTTGTAAGTACAGGTCTCTCCAGATGCAATTCTTAATTGCTCTTTTATAATATCAACGCCAGTTACTAATTCGGTAACAGGGTGTTCAACCTGAACCCGAGTGTTCATCTCTATAAAGTAAAATTCTTTATTTTCATATAGAAATTCAAATGTGCCAGCGCCCCTATATTTCATGTTTTTACAGGCTTTTACACATACTTTACCAATTTGTTCACGTTGCTTATCTGTAATTCCAACAGCAGGAGCTTCTTCAAGAACTTTTTGATGACGCCTTTGCATGGAGCAGTCACGCTCACCAAGGTGAATCGCGCCACCTTTACCATCACCTAAAACTTGAATTTCAATGTGTCTTGGGTCTTCTAGAAATTTTTCCATATAGACAACATCTGAACCAAAAGCCGCTTTCGCTTCAGCTTTGGTCATGGCAATAGATTGAATTAAATTATCTTCAGATCTTACAACTCGCATACCGCGACCACCGCCGCCTGCGGCAGCTTTAATAATCACCGGATAACCAATTTTTTTAGCAATTTCAGAATTTTTATTTTTATCACTTGGAAGAGGGCCGCCAGATCCAGGAACACAAGGCACTCCAGCTTTTGTCATAGTATCGATGGCAGATACTTTATCACCCATTATCCTTATACTTTCAGGGCGAGGGCCAATAAATTCAAAACCACTATCTTCAACTTGTTCTGCAAAATCAGCATTTTCAGCTAAAAAACCATATCCTGGATGAATTGCATCACTTTGGGTTACTTCAGCTGCAGCAATAATAGCAGGAATATTTAAGTAGCTTTCAGTAGAATTAGCAGGGCCAATGCAAACGGATTCATCAGCAAGGCGCACGTGCTTTAGGTTTTTGTCAATTGTTGAGTGAACAGCGACAGCTTTTATGCGTAATTCACGACAAGCGCGTAATACTCGAAGAGCAATTTCTCCACGGTTAGCTATAAGTACTTTTTTAAACATGATTTTATTCTTCAATAATTATAATAACTTGATCAAACTCTACTGGCTCAGAATCTTTTATGAGAATCTCTTTAACTGTGCCAGATACCTCGGATTCAATTTGGTTCATTATCTTCATAGCTTCAATTATGCAAAGAGTATCGCCTTTATTAACTGTGCCACCAACTTTAATAAAAGGCTTTGCTTCAGGTGATGCTGCTGAATAATAAGTTCCGACCATTGGTGATTTTACCTTAAAGCCCGGCGCATGCTCAGGTGATTTTGTTTTGTCTTCGCCTGGAGCTAAGTTCGGAATAGCAGCTGGAGCAGTAGTTGGAACTTGTACTTGCGAAGATACCATTTTAATGTCACACTTTACTCTTATTGACTTATCTTTTTCACACACTTCAAGTTCATTAACTTTATCTGAAGTCTCTACAAGTTTTATTAGTTCTTTTATTTGCTTGATATTAATTTCCATAAAGGCGCCCTTTATAAATTGTTTAGTGACATAGTGTTTAACTTGATTCAGTTTTATTCTAGTTCATTTATCATTATATAGTGAACATTGATTGGATATTTTGCATTAGTTTGTGATATTTGTCTAGCATAATTGCTAATGCCTTTAATCTATACTGTTCATTTGAGAAAAAGCATCTTCTTCAGGCTCTTCTTTAGGCTCTTCACCTAATAACTGGAACCTACAAATAGGGCAAGTTGCCATAATGCTAGTACTAGATTTTGGTAAAGAGTTTGCCTGAGACTGCTCTATCATCCACTGTGCTAAACATTGATAGTGAAAGATGTGTTCACAGGGGATTTTTAATCGTGAATTCTTGTGAGGCGCAGGTTCTTGGGTAAAATCTTCAAGGCAAATAGAGCAATTACTATCCTCACTTAGCTCTGGATCTTCATCTCTTATATGAGAGTCTAGGCATCTTGTTACATTTGATGAAATATCTTCAAGCTCCATTTGAGGAAGTTTTCCCTGAATAAGAAGTACTATATCTGACCACCGGTCTTCGGTAAGTTTAGGGTCTAGTCTTGTCGGGTTTACATTTGTTCTTATTCCCATATTTCGCCCAGCGCCATCTAGCATTGAGCCGGATATTTGTTTGGATATTTGAGCTATCCTTTCCATGATATCCTGTAGATCATCATCAGCTTTAACATTCCATAATGCGCCAGTTATCCCGGTGCCAATTTGAACAGGGTTTGAGGTGGCAAAAGGGATTTCCATTGTAACTACAACTTCATACACTAGGTCTGGATCTGGAATTCTTGGTGTAGAAATCATTTGTTGCATTTCGGATATATTTGTACTTTGTAGAATTATTCCATAAGTAGATAACAAAGTTTCAGTATCTCTTAATTCAAAAAAACGCATAATTTTATTCTTCTTCTTATTATTCTTAGCTATTATCTTTAGATATTATATACTGTAATTTTAAATTTGAGAGAGAATTTTGTTAAAATATAATTATAAAAGTTTTTCTTATGTCTTATCCGCCATGTTGATGTCATGTTTTATAATATCTCCTGTCATGGCTTTAAAGCTAAAAAAGTCAAGCTTTAGTGACCTACCAGATTTTGGTAAAACTAATATGGTAGGAGCAATAAATGCACTTAAATTATCTTGTTCTGATTTATTAAGGCGTGCTAGATATCATTCTTACCCATCGGATATAAGGTATCAAAAAAATTATTTAAACACTTGCAAGAAAGTTAAAGCTTTTAATAATCTTACAAACTCAAATATAAAACAATTTATACTAAATAATTATAAGCCTTATTTAATATTAGATTCAGAAAATGGTGCAAAATTAAATTATACAGGAGTATTTACCGGCTACTATCAACCCAGTATTCTAGGAAGTTTAACGCGCACTAATAAGTTTGATGTGCCAATATATGCCAGGCCTAAAATGTTAAAGAAGATTGACTTAGGAGACGTTAATAGCAGGATGAACGGCACTAAATCCTATAGAATGAAAAACTCTCATGGAGGCTATTACCAACTGCCAGATAGAGCCGCTATTTCTAAAGGTCCTATGTTAAAAAATGCAAAAGTATTAGCTTGGGTTGAGAGTAAAGTCGATAGGTTTTTTTTACAGATCCAAGGTTCTGGAACTATTGTGTTACCAAATAAAAAGAGCTTATTACTAGGTTATAATGGCCAAAATGGCCATCCGTATTATGCAATTGGAAAATATTTGGTTGAAAGTGGTGATATTCCAAAGACTAAAATATCCATGCAAAGCATTGTTGCTTGGTTAAAATCTCACCCTAAAGATCGGCAAAGGGTTATGAATTTAAATCCATCTTTTGTGTTTTTTAAAGTTCTATCTCAAAAAACTCCTAATGGCGCACAGGGTTTACCTTTAACCGCGAAACATTCTTTAGCTGTTGATAAGAGTTATGTGCCGCTAGGATCTTTATTATGGTTAAGCACTAGATTACCTAAGTTAGATAACGGCCACACGGTTGCAGGGATTGCTTTTAATCAGCTTATGGTAGCGCAAGATACCGGGGGCGCTATAAAAGGCCCCGTGCGTGGGGATGTGTTTTGGGGCATGGGTAAAGAAGCTAAATTCTTAGCTGGTCACATGAATTCCAAAGGCAAATACTGGATGCTAATTCCTAAAGGAGTTAGGCTATAGCTCCTCATACTCACGTCGTCTTTCAGCGTCAGATCCAGGATTAAGCTGCCGTGATAGCTTATTAAAAGTGGTTGAAGATGTTCCAGGATCAGATAAATCATAGTTTTTGTTAAAATTTTGCATTACTTTTTTATGCATATAATATTGATAAATTATGCTTGCACTAGCACCTAAAGAAAATAAAGTTAGAAATGCTTTAGTAGTATTTATTGAATTAGGACCGCAGTTTTGGTCATAGTCATAGCTTCCGATTGCAGTCATGCAACAGCCTATTCCTATAAATAAAACATTGTTCAGAAGATCAAAGGCGCCAGTTTTTTTGATATGTTCTCTGATTTTAGTATGATTTTGGGCGGTATAACGTTCGTTTAGCATGATTTGGTACACTCCGTAAATTGTTTTTATTTTAAATGATTTTAAGTGATAACTTATTTTAGTCCATAAGTTTTTATATATTAGGTTTTTAAAATTAAAAAAACATAATATAAATATATAAATCAAATCATGCTAAAGATTAGAAAAAACAGCGGTTTTACCTTACTAGAAGTTTTAATATCAATGTTATTAGTTAGCATTTTGAGTGTATTTGCATTAACAAGTTTTTCAAATGTTGCTCATAAGATTGAATTAGAAAACTATATCAATGCATTAACTAGCTTTTTAAAACAAGCTAAAAATTTATCTATAGCATCTAATTCTAGTTTAATAGTTTTGCCTAAAAATATTTTATGGTCAGGTGGAATGATTTTAATAAGATCAGAAGATATAGATAATTATACGGATCAAAAAAACATATATATTAACAAATTAGATAAACCTCCTAAATATCTAACCCTAAATTTTCATGGGTTTGGATTATCAGACAAATTAGTATTTGATGCTACAGATGGAATTTGGGTAACTAATGGGCACTTTGATTTAATTGATAAATCTGATAAAAAATCGCAAAAGATATATCAGATAAGCATCAGTAAAAGTGGGGGTATTAAGTTAAAAATAAAGTGATTTTGTAAATTAACCTATATATAATCTTATGCCAAATAATTACAATAATAAACAGGAGTAAACTTAGGTGTCAGCGCTTCAACTAGCAACTAAACAAGCAATTAAACAAAAAAAAATCCACTATAATTTATTTGATAAACTTTGGGATGCTCATTTAAAAATAACCCCAAGTGCGCTAAAGGTTCGAAAGTTATTACATTCTGCCGGCGAGACTTTTGTTAAAACTGATCATATATCCTTAAGAAGCGTAGGTTATAAAGAAACAGGAATTACAAGATTAGCAAATCCTTTTCTTCAAAATGGCTATGAAATAAAAGGATCTTATAACTTTTCTAATAAAGATATGGAAGCTGTGCATTTAGCACCAACTAAGGCGTTGGCGAATCAGGTTAATAATTTACCCAAAATATTTATAAGCCAGCTGAATATGGATGATTATCCATATTGGTTTCAGGCGCAGTTTTTATCATGTATAGGGAGTTTTGCTAATTACAATCCACATGATGTAGCAACTTGGGGTGCGCCATGGAGTAAATCATATACACAATATGAAAAAATAGCTGATATATCAGAATACGCTGCTTGGTTTTATACTCATGGATTTGTGCCAAATCATTTTACAGTTGATGTTAATGAATTAGCTAGATTTAAAGATATAAATACACTTAATGATTTTATTTCTGATAACGGGGTAAAGTTGCATGAAAATGGCGGTGTAGTTAAAGGCGGTAGTGATAAAAAGTTATTACAATCTAGCAGCGTTGCTGATGTAGTTGGTGTTGATTTTGAGGGTATGGCGGGTCGAGTAAGGGCTAGAGCTGTTCCTGGTGGTTTTAATGAATTCGCTCAACGTGAAACAGTTTCTACCGGAGATAAGTTTGATAAATTTATTAGTACTTCTGCGGAACAGCTTTTTACTAGTACAGATAGAGAGCATACAGAAGCTGAGAATAAAGCAGCGCTTTTGTTTAAAGATACTAAAATAGATTGTAATAAGTCTGAAACTTGCAATAAATCATAATTAAATAAAAACAAAACTTAAGGTAAATCATGGCAGTAGCAAGAATATTCGAAAAACTTTGGCAAAATTATTCAAAATTAACCCCAAGTGCTGCCAGAATACACAAGCTTTTAAAAGATCATGGCGAGAATAACATTGTTAATGATCATATCGCACTTCGCACCTGTGATTTGCCTGGTTTTGGGATTAAAGATTTAGCAGTAGTTTTTGAAGATTTAGGCTATAAAAAGATTGAAAATTATCGCTTTGAAGCTAAAAAGCTAAATGCATTGCATTTGGAAGTAGAGGGAAACACATCCCCCAAAGTGTTTATAAGTGAATTATGCACAGATGAAATGGATTCAGATATCAAAGATATCTTTAACGATATTTTTACTGAAAATTTAACTCAAATATTTGATGCATCTATAAACCCTTTGGAAAGTAGGGTGTTATGCGGTGCTCCCTGGGTTAAAGATTATGATGTCTATAAAAGTTTAGCTGCAAGATCCGAGTACGCATCCTGGTTATATGCCTGGGGGTTAATTGCGAATCATTTCACAGTTAGTGTTAATCATTTAACTAAATTTAAAGATCTAAAGGCTCTAAACGACTTTTTATTAGATAATAACTTTAAGCTTAATGATGCTGGGGGTTTAATCAAAGGAGGCCCGGAGTGCTTTTTGGCACAATCTAGTACTATGGCAGATACTGCTAAAGTTGAGTTTAAACAAGGAGTTTATGAAGTACCGCGCTGCTTTTATGAATTCGCGCAACGCTTTGAGATGCCAGGCAAAGATGGGGGTGCAGGAGAGTTGTTTAATGGATTTGTCGCGGATAATGCGGATAAGATTTTTGAGAGTACTTTTAATAGGTAGTTTTTTGAGAGTACTTTTAATAGGTAGTTTTTTGAGAGTACTTTTAATAGGTAGTTATTTGAGAGTACTTTTAATAGGTAGTTTTTTGAGAGTACTTTTAATAGGTAGTTATTTGAGAGTCTGGATACTCCTAAAGCATGGATATTTTTTATTATTTATAGAATATTCCAAATTAGGCCAAGGTTTGGTTCTTGGCATCCTAGCC
>CAJQSL010000033.1 GCA_905612315.1 uncultured Francisellaceae bacterium | reverse complement strand
AGTTATATCTTTGAGGCTGGCTTGTTCCTATTAGTTTACGACAATCAAATCCGCCCGGTTTATAACTTGGAAAACTTCTCCAGGTTGGCAAGTAGTTATTTAAAGCTGGATACGGGGCTGGGTCTATATTGGCTGTCATGCCTTTGATATATAAAGGTGAGTTGCTGCTAGCTAGTACTGGGGGCAGCCAATTCTGTGGAATTGACGTTAAGTCAAATCCTAAAGGTGCAATAAGTGCTGGTTCACGTTTATTCTCTTGTCCGGCATTAGCTTTTATTATCCCTCCAGAAGAAGTATAGTTAGGATCTACAAGCGGTACGCCTGCACCAATTAAGACTTTATTTTCAAAGTCTCCACCACTTGTAATAGATTCTGGATTATCGCTGGCATTGGGATTCGTGAACGTCACATGGTCTAATGCCCATTCTCCTGGTTGGTAACCGGCGTAAACTGGTTCAATCTTCTTGCATTTCCATAGGTGTCGGTCTTTGCGGTCCGCTACATATGTTTTGATGGCTGTTTGGCATGCCGCATATTTTGGGTATCCGTGGTCGTTGCCTAAATCTTGAATTATCCCATTTTGATTGATGGCATGATAGAGGTTCTGCGGCGGGTTCATTAAATAAGAACCCGTGCTCATTAATGCATGCCCAACAGATTCAAATGCTGGGTAATTTTGTAATAATACTATTCCGGATGAAGTTGATGTTATCCCCGTTGATTCCATTTTCATATCGCCAGAGCTTAAAATAGAATCTAATACTGAATACTCATAAAGCTCAGCTGCAACATTATTTAAAGTTGAAGTTATGCCGTTTGGTAAAGTTGGAGTAGCGCCCATTCTGATATCTTGAGTTGTCATAGACCAAACATAATTAGCTAAATGTACCCCACATAAAATAAGGGTCATGATCATGTATTGAGCTGCACAAAAACCACCTTTTATAGCTGGAACCATAATAAAAGGACCAAGAACTACTCGTAAGATAGTATTGCTTTTATCTCCGTCGCGCCCCATAAAAGCACCATGCTCGGCTGATTTAAATATACCAAGAACTAAATGATAAATAAAGAACATCGCACAGCCAGTTATTAAAATATAATTCCAATGCATTAACATAAGAGCAAATAGAAATTCGGAAGGATCACTGGTTGAGCTTGCCCCAAGAACAGATTCAATCAAAGGCCCAAATAGCTGATATAAAACATGAACAGAAGTATTAGGATTTAAAATACTACTTGCACTTGGTAGATAAAATAAAGTTTCTGTTCCACCTGGCCCCAATGGAGCAGAGCCTAAAGTTGTGGCACCCGCAAAAGTTAAACCAGAGAATAACAACGCAAATAAAGCCACAGCAAATAATGCTAAAGGCTTTTGCAATTTATTAATTTTTGCTTTTTTAATTATTGATATTAATACGTCCATGTTATTTGATCTCCGTTCTAAACTTGTCGAAATAATCTTTTACAGTTAATAATTTTTTCTCTTTTAAAATTGTGTACCAATAGTGATATTTAAAAGCTTGAATCAGCGGTATTAATGCAACCACAAAAATACACAAAGCTCCAAAGAACTCATGCTTAAAAATTTTGTAAATCATAAAGGCAATAATTATTAAAAATGCAGCTAGGCCTAATTTTGCAAAGAAGACATAATTCTTCTTCTTAGCTTCAAGCGTAGCTTTATCTAATTTTTGCATTTTTTCTTGGGCATCAGGCTCACCATTGCCTGAAAGAGCTTTCCCGGCATCATAGATTAATTTGCTATCTTCTTTAATCCTTTCAAAACCAACCATTCTAGCTGATTTATTCTTGGCCCAATTTAATAATCCCATTTTTTCTAACTCCTTGAAAAAATAATTACATCATAAAAACATATATGTAATATTGCACATAAAAATACTAAGCTAAATTTTATCATTGATAGGGGCATCAAAACAATAAGATTTTTGGCAACTTTGAAACAAATCAAAAAAGAAATTTTAGAAGAAAACTAAAATATATGAAAAAAAATAATTCGAAAAACACACCTAATCTAGTGATGTAATTTTTGGTAATAAATAATCAAACCAAACAAAAAAATACAAATAACTAATTGAAATATATATGTTATAA
>CAJQSL010000032.1 GCA_905612315.1 uncultured Francisellaceae bacterium | reverse complement strand
GCGGTTCCTTCAATGTTACCCAAACAACCGTTTCTGGTCAACCCGCGGCTATGAACACAATCGAATATATGCCCACGTACGATCCCCTCCGAGGAGCCCGCATCGACCCAGTGGAATGCGTTATAGTCGATAGCCAAACCGGCGAGGATTGGGCATGGACCCCGAAGATGACTGTTCAAACCGCGGAAGACGTATGCACCGATTATGCGGAGACAAATGGTAAGCCTATCGGGACCGTCACCAGTGGCGGGGCCCTTATGGTTAAGTACCCTGCCCAAAACGTTGACATATTACTAGATAGCTTGTCCATGAATACCACCCCGACCGCTCCCATAGAGTATTGGCTGCCGTATTCGACTATACCAGACATCCGCGTAACGGTACCACTAGCGCCAAACTATGAGTGGGCCGACATATTAGATGTAGTCGGCAATGGTGACTACAGGCGGACAGAGTCCGCCAAGAACACCAGCTATAATTCACTGTACGTGGAATGTGCGGATAACGCGGACGCCGTGGAGAAGTCCAAGCCTACTGCTCTGTGCAACCCATACAACCTTCGCAACGCGTTGCATGGCACCGGCGATGTCTGTACTGGCTGGCGATGCACCGGCCCCGCCTATAACACTTCCTCGTGCGACGGGGAGACATCTTACGGATGTGATGGGGCACTGAAAAACCCAATGATGAAAATTAACAAGAGTCAAGTGTTATATTTTAACAATTGCCAGCCCCCCCCTGATTTTTAAAGATGTTTTTAATAAGCGGCATTCCTATTGTGATTTTGGAATGTTTTTTATGTAGTTCTCTCAAAGATGTATACACAGAGTAGATCCTAACCTCCCCCCAAAGGGGGAAGATAGGTATGAGCGGATTATTATCCATTATCCGCAGTTTTTTGATCCTGGCTTCCAGTGCGTTGTCTTTTACTGCGAGTTTGATAGAAAACTCCAGCTGGTTCTTGCGCCTGAGCCGGTTGTTGTGCATCGCGCTTGCGACCAGAACGACTTGCCATAACAGCTATAGGAGGAGCTGCATGATCTGCGCTCGAACCTGCGGCAAACCCTGCACATCTTGCGCTTCTAGGCCTTCTAGGTACAAAATCCCCATCAGATTCAGAATCAGATCCAGATGCTGATACTGCTTCAGATCCTGATTCAGATTCAACCACGGCTTCTGGCTCATCAGTAGCAGAAACATTATCTTCTTCATCAGCAAAATCTTCATCTTCAGAACTTGATGAGCCTGCATCCGCAGCCATAGCAGCATTCACTGCAGCTGCCACAGCAGCTTTGGCGCCATCACTGGTTTTGGGCTTAGCCTTGGCTTTTTGTTTAGATTTAGATCTAGGAGTGCCTTGCTCATCGGCAGTAGCTAACATCATAGCTAAAGTGTGCTCAGGTTTAAGCTTTTTGCCTTCTATCTGATAATCTTCCTCATCGCCTACATCTTCCATATCGACTGCAGCGCTAGGTTTGGCTTTCGCTTTTGCTTTGCCCTTACCTTTTTTGCTTGCAGGAGCTGATGCTTCTTCTGCTTCTTCTTCGGCATCTTCTTCAGATTCTACAGATGCACTCGCAGCCTCTATTGCTTGTTGCGCGTGTTGAGCTGATGAGCCAGCAGCTGAGTCTAAATCTTCTTCTGCATCAAGCACACCCTCACGATATACATCAGCACGATCAACTAATATAGAATAGTGACTTAGTAGCTTATGATGTTCAGCTTCGGTCATTCTCTTAACAACGATATGAGCATCTTTAGCTGTTACAATGCGATGGAACTCTTCTTCGTTCTTTTCCATAGCATCAATTAGCTCAAGCATATTATTAACCTCTATGCCATTTATGCTTTTAACCAAAGAGTGAGCTTCATCTTCATAGCCAATAGTCGCATTGCATCTTAAAACCTTATTTATGAATATCTTTTCATCATCCGGGCTTTTCTTAGTCATCTCTTCAAAAGATGCATCCCCAGCATCGGAAATAAACTCTAAAGCATCACCACCAGTTAGATAGTTTAATGATAAAGTTTGGAACACTAGGCCTGAATTAATAAAGTATTTGGGCTGTTGATCAAATTCCCATTGGCAAAGCTGAGTTGCTTCAGCTGATTGTAATTCGATATCAATTTCCAAAATTGCCTTTTCACGCCGAATTTTAAATCTTGAGCTTTCGCCAGCAAATTTTTTGTGAAATAAGAAGCTATGATGTAAGCGCAGCTCTTTACCAATCTCTTTAAAGTGATGTTTGATCATGCCATCATTTTTGATTTGATGCCCATCAATTTCTAATATCACATCATCAACTTCTAACATATCTTTTGCTGTTGAAAGGTCATCTATAGATTGTACCCGAACACCGGTTTCTTCTGCTTGCATGCCAAAAAATTGTCTTAAAGCTTTGCTTTTCATTTCTTGGTATACAATATTTATCTCAGGGAAACCGATATATTTGCGCTCTGGATCTTCTAATAAATGATTTGCTTCTTCAAGAAAATGATTAATCACAGGTGGAGGAATCATATATCCACAGTTTTGCACGCCATCTAAGCCTTGGAATGCAACACCGACCACTTCATATTGACCTAGTGCATTTTTAGCAATTACTGGCCCACCGCTGTTTCCAGGGTTGATCGCAGCATCAACTTGAACAGATAATAAGTTGCGTTCAGCTTGCTCATAAGTATCAACTTGAATTCTAGATACAATACCTTTGGTCGTTGACATCTCATCACCACCAACAGGGAATCCAAGTACTTTTACTTTTTTCTCGATGCCAGTTAAATGCCCAATTTGCATAGGTTTTGTGTCTTTCCAAAACTCAGGATCTTTAACAGTTAGGATCGCTAAGTCACAATCATTGCCTACTAACTCAACATCAGCAGTAAATTGCTCACCAGCTTCGCCAATTTCAACTTTAATATAACGATGACCATCAATAACATGAGCATTAGTTAAGATCCTGTTGCCGCCAATTATAAAACCTGTGCCGCCAGCATCGCCAATTCTTGGTGCTTGCCAAGGTTGTTTGAAACTAAAATCATGGCTCGTGCAAGTTATTTTAACTAAAGAGTGCATGAAGTCAGTTTTTTTAAGTTCTTGCTCCATGGCAAGAGCGCTGAAGTCATCAGGTAGTTGCTCTGCTTCTATATTGTGATCTACAAATTGAGATTCAGCTACAGATTCAGATTCATCGGAAGATTCATCTTCTTCCATGCCTTCTTCATGCTCGCTCGGTGCATTTGGATCAAAGATTGTATCTGATTCTTCTGAATTATATTCTAGTTCTGGGTTTAAGTTGCTCATAATTTAACTCCTATTTTTGTTTTTGTTTTTGTTTTTAAGCGCTTTTGCCAAAACCTAAGTTTTGGGATGGGAGAAGCTTGCTAGCTACATTTTGCATGAAAGTGGTTTGAGGCTTTAATCTTGCTTGTCTTGGTGGTTGCACGCGACTACTTGCAACTGCTATAGCCAAGGCATCTGTTGATGGACCTGCCTGCTGTGAATCTTCTTCGTGTTTACGTTTTTTTGTTTGAGTTGTAGCTGTGGTAGTTTGCGCTGCTGTTAAAGCCAAGCTAGAAATCTGCGAAGGCGTCTTTTGATTCATTAAAGCTGCTGCTAAAAAAGTAGCTCCTGCAATATCACTTGATTTGTTATATAAAGGAAAGCGTGCAAATGGCAAGATGCATTGTAAGAAGCGTAATCGTCGATTACCTTTAATTAATAATAGCTCGTACTTTATTTTTCTTATGATTTCAAAGTCTTTAATCATCTCAAAAGTAGGTTTTATTTTTACAGTTGTTTGCGGGTGATTTAAAGTAAACCATCTGGCGGCTCGCTCAGGAATCATCATAGCGGTGTTAGCCCATTTAGGAGCAGAACCTAAGTTTTGTGAAACTTGAGGGTTAAGAGCTAGCGGTGTTAATGTGAATGAGTAGGCATGCAGCCATTCCGGACGCTTCTGGCTATAAAATCTATGTCTAAGCTCTGCCTCAGATGCTTTTTTTAAGTGAGCATTAGCAGGAGCGGTTAGGGCATCTTCGTACATATCTTGGTATTGCTCATACTCATCTCGAGCTGATCTTCCCATAACTTGATTTTGGCTTTTTGGTCTAGATTGGTCAGCTCTAATAGTCACATCATCCGCTTTGATGGTCATATAGGAGCCACCCTTTATCCGATCGACCATCTTGGGATTGGTTTTTTTAGTGCGAAGTTTGATTTCTGTATCTGAGCCGACAAAATCTTTTTTATCAGTGGGTGAAAAACAAACTATTTTTGCATTATATTTAGCGCCATCTTGCTCAAATGAGATTGGCACAAAGCGCTTGCCTGTCATGCTAGTATTATTAGGCGTTGTGGCGCGGTAAATTGTTTTACCGTATTTTTTTTCACTGCGTATGTTATTAAGAGGTCGCATTACCGGGGTGGTTTCGGCACCTAGGGCAAATTGAGTTACTTCATTGTCAATATCAGAGATAATTGCATAGCCAACTTTCTTGCTGTTATACATAAATCTATAGTATGGATCTTCAGCTAGTTCGTTGAAATGCTCGGGAGTAAAGTCAGATGTGCTCATGATTAGCGTCCTTATTTTTATAATTATAATTATGTTTTTTTTATTGGACACTGAACTCTAGTTGAGGATTTTAGGTTCCGCCAGTTTTTATAAAAAATAAATGAAACTTTAGATTAATGCCCAATCAATAGGGGTAATTAAGAACTTTTTTAGATAAGAATTAGCTTTAGAAAAATGCTTACAAGTGAGAAACCCTCGGTAAGCTGAAAGCGGGGATGGATGTGATGATTCTAAAATTAGATGCTTGTTAGAATCTATGAGATCCTTTTTATTATGGGCACTTTTACCCCAAAGCAAAAAAACAAGATTTTCTTTTTCTTCACTAAGTTTAGTAATTATTTGGTTAGTAAAAACTTCCCAGTTTTTATTTGCATGTGAATTGGGTTTATCTTTTTCTACACTTAATACTGTGTTTAATAATAAGACGCCTTGTTTGGCCCAGGATTCTAAATTTCCATGTTTTGGTGTAGGAGTATTTAAATCAAAATTACAGGCTTTGAAGATGTTTTTTAAAGATGGCGGTTGTTTTATATCTTTAGGAACAGAAAAAGCCAAACCATGAGCTTGAGCCTCGCCGTGATATGGATCTTGCCCCAAGATAACAACTTTAACGTTAGAAAAAGGAGTTAGGTTAAGAGCTTCAAATCTTTTGTCTTCGGGAGGATAAATAATTTTATTTAGAGATTTTTGTTGGGCTAAAAATTTTTTTATTTCTTGATAATAAGACTTTTTACTTTCAGCTCTTATAATCTCATCCCATGAAATATTCTTCCCAGTCATTATTTTTCCGCTTTTGCTAAGAATTAGGAATAGTTTTTTTATAAACTATAAGCTTTAAGTATCATATTAAATCCATCTAACGGATCAACTGATCTAGGCGGTTGATAGACGGTTATTTGTAAGTAATTAGCTCCATGTTCAGCAGCAATTTTTTTTGCAATAGCTGCCACTTCTAATTGATTTTTTTGCATTGCTTGTTTTGATAAAGATTCCGCGTGCTTAACTATACTAATAGTTCCAATTGGCAAAGTATTTGGTGCAAAGGTGCTTATGCGAACATCTTTGGGTAGTATAGGTTTAAGTTGAGATACAGGTTTAGATAGCATGTTTTTAGGTGCCGGCAAGAAAATACCATGTGGCGTAAAGGTTGGGCTAGGCGCAATTGCCAAAAAAATTATCGCGATGATGCAGGTTGTAAATATGTAAAAGAAGTCTCTAGTTCGTGGCATTTAATGTTCTCTTTAATATGTTTTAGTATGTTTAACTGATTAAATTTTTAGCATTATAGCTAGTTTACCATATAGATAGATATCTTGCACTATATTGCATGTCAAAGGTTTGCTTTGATGTATTTAAAAATCTGATATATACTCAGGCGCATGTTAACTAATGTTATTAAAGTTAACTTAAAAATATAATAATAATTTATAAGAGTTTGCAAAATTTAAGATATGCTAAATCACGCAAAAACTAGTGTTGGCACATGGAAAGATTTTAGAGATGATTTGTTTGCTGTTAATCCAGATTTAACAGCGATTATCGATGAGATGGATCCAGATAAATCTTTTAAGCTCTATAAAATAAGATATCCATATGGCAGTGAGATTGTAAAATCAGGTGAGTTTTATTTGCCAAATTCTGATGGAAAAATTGTTTCTATAAATGATAAAACTATAACTAATGATGTTAGAAAAGATTTATCTTATAACTCAGGGTCTATTCCAGTCGGCATGATGATTAAAAATTCAATTGAAGTTTATATTAATCATCAAGGCATATCTGTGCCGTTAGTTGGGCATCGACATTATATAGGTAAGTTATTTGGCTTATCTCATAATCTAAATAATCAAAACTCATTTAATATCCCAATAGCATTATGGAATATCACAGCAGGCGGTAGGTCTGTTTTTATGTTACCTAAAATATCTAATCTGACAGGCCATAATAGAATTAAAAAAGAATTTAATATTCAAGTTGATGCTCCAAGATCTTTATCTGACCAATGGAGTGTTTTTAGAAGTTTATATCAAAGTGATGCTTTTAAATCAGATTGGGAAGTTGAAGTTATTTTTTTCTCAAGTTCTTGGTTTGATAATTTTAATGAAACAAGCTGGATGTTGTTTTTCAATTATTTTTATCGAAACTTAGTATCACTTACCGATTATTTTAGAAAATCTCAAACTTGGGAGGCGATGTTATCTTTACTAAGATTAGATAAAAATGTCGGCCACAATGCATATATTAATCATAAAGTAAGGCATATCTTAGGAATAGCAACCGGAGAGCTGCCAGCATTCGCGCCAGCTGTAGATGACTCTTTCGGGCCGTTTTCTGATATTCAAAAAATTTATACAGATATTTATGATTTAAAAGGCCATGCTCCTGTTATGCTACAGCCAAGGTTTTTGGATGCAGCGCCCAATACGAATCCTGTGTATTATTCTTTGAATCATCCAACGGTGATGTTCCCAGCTGGCAAGCATAATGAGCATTCTGTCATGACAAATTTAAATGACACGGCAAGTTTATTGGGTAGATATATGCGAGCTATAAAAGAGCAGCAAGATGAAATTAGAATAGAGCAGTTTGATCATTTAATTGACCATATCGACTTTAACTTTTATCATTCATCTAATAGCTCATATGGTTTTGTGAAAAGTTCCAAGGAGCTACCAACAACGGATAAAAATTGGCATAAAGATGGAAAATCTATGGCAGCTCATGGTCCTTTTTTACAAGGTTGTGTGCAGGTTTATCCTAAAGTTGCCCAAACTTGTGCTTAAAGTTAAGGCGTAATTAATTTTGATTATATCTGAGAATATATTTGTTTGCGTAGCAGTGCCGGCTCCATTTTATGATGGCTTAGATTATAAAATATCAAAAGATCTTATTGAAAAATTAGATATAGATAATTTTGGTAATAATTTTGATAAGCTAATAGGCTTGCGCGTGCGAGTGCCTTTGGGGCGAGGAAAGCGTGAAGTTATCGGTGTAATAATTAATCTGATTAAAACTAGCAAGTTTGAAAAATCTCTAAGAAATGTGATAGAGATTATAGATTCTAAGCCAATTTATAATTTAGATATGCAAAAAGTATTCTCATGGATGCACGCTTATTATCATGTGCCGTTGGGGGCGATATATCATTGTGCTTGGCCGAGTAAATTAGCTAAAGGAGATGTTTTTTGGCCAGAATCCCAAGAATCCCAAGAATCCCAAGAATCCCAAGAATCCCAAGAATCCCAAGAATCCCAAGAATCCCAAGGTTCTCAAGAATCCCAAGGTTCTCAAGATATTGACCGCAGTCGTTGCGAGACTACTTTGATGCAATCTCGTGTGAATTGCGATGAAAGTAGTTCTTATAAGTTAGAAAAAAATGATAAAAATTTAGCTAATAATATTAATAAATCTGAACCTTTGAAATTATTAAGTGAGCAACAAATTGCTAAAGATGGAATAGCTAATAAATTAAACGAGTTTTCAGTACATTTATTACATGGGGTCACAGGTAGTGGGAAAACAGAAGTTTATTTGCAATTAATTGCAGATGTTTTGTCTCAGGGTAAGTCGGTGTTGGTTATGGTTCCTGAGATTAATTTAACCCCGCAAATGCTTAAGCGTTTTGAGGATAGATTTTCTGATGAGGTTAATTTGTATTGTTTGCACTCGAAGGTTAGTGCGGTTAAGAAGGTGAAGGTCTGGAAGGAGATTGCCACGCAGGCTTCGCCTGCTCGCAACGACTGCACCGGGGAGATTGTTACAAAGAACGACTGCACCGGGGAGATTGTTACAAAGAACGACTGCACCGGGGAGATTGCCAAAAAGTCTGCTCTTAATAGCAATGGGGGTGCTTGTTCCTTCCCCTTTGGGGGAAGGCTAGGATGGGGGGATCTAATCTTGGGAACTAGATCCAGCATCTTTATTCCATCAAATAATTTAGGCCTAATAATAATAGATGAAGCCCACGATGAATCTTACCGTCAGCAAAGTGACTTAAGATACTGCGCGCTTAAAGTTGCAATGATGCGCGCGAAGCACACTAATGTTCCAATTATTTTAGGCTCAGCTACACCATCATTAGAAATTTTAAATCAAGCTCTAAATAATAAATATCATTATTGGCGTCTTAAAAATCGAGCAGCAGCATTGCATGATGTTAAGTATAATTTAATTGATCTGCGTGGTAAAAAACTTGAAGGCGGGATCTCGCGCGTATTATTTGATGCGATAAAATCTCATTTATCACAAAATGGGCAAGTCTTTATTTTTATAAATAGAAGAGGATTTTCGCCATTATTATTTTGTCATTCTTGCGGCTGGGTTCCAACATGTGATTTTTGTGATTGTAATTTAACTTATCATCAAGATCCAAAAGGATTATTTTGTCATCACTGCGGTAGAAATTATAAAAAATATTTAAATAATGAACTTAATAACAAATGCGCGAAGTGTGAAAGTGAAAGCGTTGTGCCAGTTGGTTCGGGTACGCAGCGAGTTGAAAGTGTATTAAAAGATAGGTTTCCAGATGCAAATATTTTAAGAATAGATGCTAATACTACTTCTAAAAAAGGTGAGTTTGAAAAATATTTAAAAAAGATACATTCTGGTGAAGCGCAAATTTTAGTAGGCACGCAAATGTTGGCTAAAGGACATCACTTTCCTAATCTAACAATGGTAGCAATGATTAATCTTGATGATGCTTTATTCTCTAGTGATTTTCGGGCGACAGAAAGGTTAGGGCAATTATTAGTGCAAGTTGCAGGCAGGGCTGGAAGAGCGGATAAGGCAGGTGAAGTTTATTTGCAAACGCATCAGCCAGATAATCCTTATTTAAGATTGTTGCTTGAGCAAGATTTAGACGCTTTTACTAATAAGATTTTACAAGACAGGTCTGATTCAAAATCGCCACCTTTTAGTTATGATGCTATTTGGAAGATAGAAGGTAAAAATTTAACTTCAGTACAAAACTATTTACAAGATTTAAAGCAAATTGCACAACCTTATTTAGATGATAATTTAAGGGCTTTTGGCCCCGCGCCTTGTGTATTAGCTAAAAAGGCTGGAATGCATCAATATCAATTATTAATAAGAAGTATTAATAGATCTAAATTGCATGGATTAATTGCACACCAGAGAAAGTATGTGGTTCCTGTATCTGGTGTGCGCGTGTTTTTGGATGTTGATCCAGTGACAGCTTAACTAAAACTTAGTTTCTATTACCGCCAAACATGCCGAAGATTTGTAATAAAGTGATAAAGATATTAAATAAAGAAACATATAAAGTTACAGTCGCTGTAATATAATTTCTTTCACCACCGTGTACAATCATGTTAGTTTGCCACATGATTATCCCACCAGAGATACAAGCAAATATTAAAGAGATACCTATTTGTAAAGCTGGCAAATGTAAGAAAAGCATATTTACAATGCTAGTTACAAAAATAACTAATGCACCGATAAATAAGAATCTTCCCCAAGACATAAGATTTCTATTAGGGTTTAGGGCATAAGCTGATAAGCATAAAAAGATTAGGCCGGTTGAGCCTAATGCCATGAGAATTAGCTCACTGCCGTTGCTAAAAGTTTTAATATAAAAGTTGAGCATTGGCCCAATTGAATATCCAAGTAAGCCTGTTAAAGCAAAAGTTAGAACAATACCAAATCCATTGTTTTTACAGGCATTAACTCCAAATAATAGTCCAAAATAGCCAATAATTAGCATTAGTGGGCTCATTGGCATAGCATTTGATGTCATAGCAAGAAATGCTGTAAATGCACTAAAGATTAAAGTTAAAGAAAGTAGTAAATACGTATTTCTTAGAACTTTATTAGTTGCAATAATTGATTGTGAGCGAAACACTGCTGATTGCGCTCTGGAGTTGTTGTTTCTGGTCGGTCTCATTTTTAATCTCCTAAATTAAAGGGTTTGTTTAAGTTAAGTCTTTAATAATATAAGGTTTGATTATTCAGACTTCAAGTTAAAACAAAATGCCAGGTTGTTATAAATGCAATTTTATTGATACTAATGTAACATATTTTTGGTTGTTTTTCAAGGTTTTTGGGCTGTTTGCTTTGTATAATAACTTAATCCTACCTATACTCCTAAAATATCCTAATATTTAATTTGAGAGCATTTATATATGTTAGTTATCCGCGGTTGTAAAATTCTATACCATGGGAATTGGCTGGTTAAACATCAGCTGGTTTGTAATAAAGAAGGAGTTATAACTCATATTGAGTCAATATCTGATGATAATTTAGAACTCGATGCTAATATTATTGATTATCCTGAAGATACATATCTTATTCCAGGTTTAATAGATTGCCATATGCATGGAGCATCTGGGCATGATGTTATGGATGCAGATATTAATGGCTTAGCTGAAATATCAAAATCTTTAGTAAAAGAAGGCACAACCGGGTTTCTTGCAACAACTATGACAATGGATGACTCTTCTATTGAGAATGCTTTAAAGTCAGTTGCAGAATATAACCTAGGTGAGCATAAAGATTTTAAATTAGGCTCAAGAATATTAGGTGTGCATTTAGAAGGGCCATTTCTAAGTACGAAGCATCCAGGTGCACAAAATCATGCGCATATCAAACAGCCAGATATTGATTTATTTGATAAATGGCAGGATATATCCTTAAATTCAATAAAACTTATAACTATAGCTCCAGAAGAGCCAAATGGCATAGGTTTTATAAGACATCTTAAAGATAACGGTGTAGTAGTATCAATTGGGCATAGCAATGCAACTTTTGAAGAGGCGAATGAGGCTATTGCTGCTGGAGCGTGTCATTGTACGCATTTATTTAATGCCATGAGTAGTTTTCATCATCGAGCGCCTGGTATTCCAGGTGCGGTATTGGTTTCGGATGAGGTAATGGCTGAGCTAATAGTTGATGGAGTACACCTTCATGCCGGCAGCGTAAAGCTTGCCTTAAAAGCCAAAGGTTTAGATAAACTAATGCTAGTTACTGATGCTATGCGAGCAAGATGCTTAGGGAATGGAGATTTTGATTTAGGTGGTCAGAGTGTAAAAGTTGCAGGAATGGAAGCAAGGTTAGATTCAGGAGTGTTAGCAGGTAGTGTATTAACTCAATATCAAGCCTTAAAATTATTTATAGAACAGATCGGCGCTGATCTAGTTGATTTGGCTGATGCCGTTAAATTATCTTCAGAAAATCCTGCTAAGCAGCTTAATGTTTTTCATAAATATGGCTCTTTAGAGCCTGGTAAAATTGCAGATATGGTTGTGTTAGATAAAAACTTAGATGTCAAAAACACCTATCTTGAAGGTGGTTGCGTGTATTAAAGTTAAATTAAGTTTATAGGAAGCTTTAAATTATGGTTGAAAATAATACCGATATACCAAAAGATTCAGGTTATAAGCTTGGATATATAATTTTTGTGATGATTTTTGCCGGAATTGGCGGGGCGTTATACGGCTATGATCTAGGAGTTATTAATGGTGTTTTGTTATTTATAACAAAAGATATTCCTATGGATGCTTCCCAAATTGGGTGGGTGGTCGCGTCTATGTTAATTGCTAGTGTGCCAGCTATCTTTATCACAGGTAAGCTGGCGGATTGGTTTGGTAGAAAAAAAATGTTAATTGTTTCTGCTGTTGTTTTTCTAATTAGTGTATGGATGTTAGTAGAAGCTAATACTTATCATATGGTGTTATATTCTAGGTGGCTACAAGGTTTAGCGGTTGGGGTTATAATCATAGTTGTGCCATTATATTTGGCAGAAACAATTCCTGCTCACTTAAGGGGTAGAGGCGTTGGTTTATTTCAGTTGTTTTTAACAGCAGGTATTTTGTTAGGAACTCTTGTTAATTACTTATTAGCAGGAACTCAGGACTGGCGGTTAATGTTTGGGACGGCGGCAGTTCCTGCGGTAGTGTTATTAATAGGAGCCTTTTTCTTACCCAATTCACCTAGGTGGTTATTATTAAAGGGTAAAAAAGACAAAGCTCTAGAAGTATTATCGTTAATGAACCCTTTAAGCATAGCTCGGCAAGAATGTGAGCATATCTCTAGTGTCATAAGTGCCGATAATAAGAAAATAGGAAGATCATGGAATCAGTTTTTTATAGCCTTAACTAGACGTGAGTTTTTAGTGCCATTTTTAATAGTTATTGCCGTTGCTGTTTTAAATCAAACTACCGGTATTAACTCTATTTTGCAATATGCCGCAGTTATTATGGAAAATTCAGGGGCGCAGAAGAGCACATCAGCTTTGCTTGGGGCAAATATAATTACAGGGTTTAATTTTCTAATTACTATTATTGCTTTGTCTTTGGTAGATAAGCTAGGGCGTAAGGTTTTACTAGGGTTTGGCACAGGCCTTGTAGTTATTTCTTTAGTTTATAGCGGTTTTGTGTATTTATTGGTTCCAGCAGGTAGTTTAAAAGTAACATTGGTTCTAATAGGTTTGATAGGTTACATCGTTGGCTTTGGTATTGGCCCCGGTGTTTGTGTGTGGCTGGTCTTATCAGAGTTATTACCTGCGCAAATAAGAAGCTTTGGCATGGGGATTGGCTTGTGTTTAAATTCATTAATAAGTGGCCTAATGGCGGCATACTTCTTGCCTATCGCTCAAAATATTGGCTATAGCGGCGTATTCTGGATTTGTGCAGGATTTACAGTCTTTTATTTTATATTGGCTGTGTTTATTATTCCTGAGACTAAAAATAAATCACTTGAAGATATTGAAGAGTATTTTGTGGCTCATTAAATTACCTGAGTTCGCCATAACAAAACCCAATGCCGTCTTTTGGTGTTTTTTATGTTATAGCAAATTTAATTTCATAACCTGCAAATTTCCTGATATTCAAAACTCCTGAATCTAGAATAAAATACTGACCTTTTACTCCCATAAGCTTGCCTGTAATAATGGGTTGTTTATCAAAGTTAAGAGAAGTAATCTTTACTGGATATTCTAAAACCGGATAATTTATATCTATTGGAGTCTCATTATCTAAATAATTTAAGTTTTTTAAATCAATAACATCTGAGCTTAATTTTTGAAGTTCATAATCTGCTTGATCTAATAGCTCATCACGTTTTTCAATTAAATCTATTTGATGAATATCACCTTTTAGCATCTGGCGCCAATTGGTTCTATCTGCCACGAACTGGCTTAAGATAATTTCAATTTGGCCTGAATTTAATCTAATTGGAACTTCAAAAATAGGTAAAGCCTGAACTGCACCTTGGTCTATCCATCTATGAGGGATATTTTTAACTTTGGTTATCCCAACTTTTACCCCAGATGAATTGGCTAAATATACTATATGCGGTTGCATGCAGTTTTGCTCACCCCATTGTGGCTCCCGGCAAGTGCCTTTATGATAATGGCATAATTGCGGTTTAACTATGCAAAGATCACAGCACGCAAGTCTTTGAGTGCATAAAAAGCAAAACCCTGGCTGATAGCATTTTTTTATTATATTATTACAGCCCTGGCAGGTGATTTTACCAGTAAACTCCATACTAATATTTTTACCAATAAGATTATTTATCTCAATTGAATCTAATTGATAATGCGCTAAATTATTATTATCTAGGCTTGTATGCATTTTGTGTAGAGTAATATTTTGTTGCATAAAAAAAATTATTATTTTTAAATTTGTTTGATTATAACATGGTTGAGTTTAAAATATCTAAAGTGTCAACAAGCTAAAAGTTTAAAAATTTAAAAGATATAAAAATATGCCAAAACAAAGTCAAAACTATGATGCCAGTGCAATTACGCTTCTAAAAGATTTAGAGCCAGTTAAAGTCAGGCCGGGAATGTACACGGATACCACCTGTCCGAATCACCTTATTCACGAGGTTGTGGATAATAGTGTGGATGAGGTTTTAGCAGGGCACGCCAGTGAAGTCTCCGTAAATCTGTATTCAGATGGTTCAGTTGAGGTTGTAGATAATGGCCGCGGGATGCCAACTGATATTCACCCTGAAGAAGGCTTAAGTGGGGTTGAGTTAATTTTAACAAAACTACATGCTGGAGCTAAATTTGATGAGAAGCAATATAACTTCTCTGGTGGTTTGCATGGGGTTGGGGTGTCTGTAGTTAATGCATTATCCAAATTATTGCAGGTAAAAGTTAAGCGCGGTGGCAAGCGTTACTCTATGGAATTTAAAGATGGGGGTGATAAGTCTTGTGACTTAGCTGTAGAGGGTACAGTTGGGCAGAAAAACACCGGCACTAGTTTACGTTTTTGGCCGGATGCAAAATATTTTGATACGGTAAAAATCAATTTAAAACATCTTAAACATCTTTTGCATGCCAAAGCGGTTTTATGCCCGGGTTTAAAGATGAATTTTTATGAAGAAACAACAAATTCCAATGAGAGTTGGTTGTTTGAAGGTGGATTAGAAGGTTATTTAGGTCAGTATCATAAAGGTTTAGGGATTGAAACTTTACCAGAGCAAAAACCTTTTTGTGGCTCTTTAAAACAAGATGGCTTTGAAGTTGATTGGGCTATTTTTTGGTTATTAGATGGCGGGGAAGCTTGCGCTGAAAGCTATGTTAACCTTATTCCAACTCTTTTAGGAGGCACGCATGTAAATGGGTTTAGATCAGGCTTGATTGATGCTTTAAGAGAGTTTTGTGATTTAAGAAGCTTGCTTCCAAGGGGAATAAAACTTGCACCAGATGATCTGTGGGATGGTTGTAGTTATATTTTATCCGTAAAGATGAAAGAGCCGCAATTTGTAGGCCAAACTAAAGAGAGATTATCTTCAAGAAACTGCGCTCCAGTTGTAAATAATTTAGTTAAAGATGCCTTAAGCTTATGGTTAAATCATCATGTGCAGGTTGCAGAAAAACTAGCTGATTGGGCAATCAAAAATGCACAGCGGCGCGCAAGATCAGCCAAAGCTGTTGTTCGCAAAAAGGTTTTTTCAGGCCCTGCATTACCAGGTAAATTATCAGATTGCCGCTCAGAAGATCTAAGCGTCACAGAACTATTTTTAGTTGAGGGGGACTCAGCTGGAGGTTCAGCCAAGCAAGCGCGTAGCAAAGAGTTCCAAGCTATTATGCCCTTAAGAGGTAAAATTTTAAATACTTGGGAAGTAGACTCAGACCAGGTTTTAGCATCTCAAGAGGTACATGATATTTCAGTTGCCATTGGTCTTGAGCCTGGGGTAGATGATTTAAGCAAGCTTAGGTATGGTAAAGTTTGTATTTTAGCCGATGCCGATAGTGATGGCGCGCATATTGCAACATTGCTGTGTGCTTTATTTTTGCAGCATTTTCCAGCCTTGGCAAGGGCCGGGCATGTGTATGTCGCCTTACCACCTTTATATCGGGTTGATTTAGGCAAGCAAGTTTTTTACGCTTTGGATGAATCAGAAAGGGATCAAATCTTAGAGAACTTAAAAACATCTCATCCTAATCAAACTCCATCTGTAATTAGATTTAAAGGCTTAGGTGAGATGAATCCTGTGCAATTACGGGAAACTACTATGGCAACAGATACTCGCAGATTATTACAGCTGAGTTTGGATGAAGAAGACCAAACTCGAGCCGATATGGATTTGTTATTATCTAAAAAGCGTGCGCCTGATAGGCGGGCTTGGTTGGAGGCTTAGGTACTATATTAGGTAAGTGCTTTTTAAATTGGTTTGCAGTAACATCATAAAAAAATTTTTAAAATCATAATCTTAGCTCCTTCCCCGTGGGGGAAGGTTGGGATGGGGGCATCAAGGAGGCAATAAGTTCAATGAGTGATTGATTTTAAGAATAACTTGGGTCAGCTACTTAGACTACACAGAGATGAAACTACATCTTTAGCCTCTAGTAAAGCTTCCATGGCTCGATGAAAAATGGTTGGGATGGCTGTCAACGCCATCCCTGGGGCAACACTCCTGCCGCCGCCGCCGCCAGCAGCAGGAGTGTTGAGTGCACCAGTACCAGCTGCCAAGGCAGCAGCTGTCCCAGCTACTTTATTAGCAATACCAGCAGTTCCAGGATGCTCGCTCCTAAATGTAGTGCTTTTTTCTAGACCAGGATACTCTTTAAGTAGTTGTTCTCTTAATGGTATAGGATTATGCGGGGGATTATCTGAGAATTTGCTATTAATTGTTAGTTTAAAAATTTGTTTTGCGGTAGCTTCAACATCTTTAGATTTAGAATAAATATCTTCAGCCATCAATAAAGAATCACGTTTTGCCTGAAGGAGTTCAGTTGTGAGATCTCTGGAATTATTTAATAGACGTATATATGTTTCTTCTTCAGGTTTACTCATTTCAAATTCGGTGTTTAGGCCAATATGTAGGTGCCCACTCTTGCCTTTTTCTATTAAGAAAGGTTTTTTACCATCTTTAAGTCCTTTTGGCGTTGTAGATTTAAGAATTCCATATTGAATTAGTGCAAATCCTTTTGACTTTTCTTCAGGTTCTTCAGGATTTATTGTTAAATCATCACCTTGAACTTTATCTGAACGTCTGCAGATACTTTCACCATCAAATAACCGATCAAAACGATGGGTTATTGGATGTTTGCCAGAACCATCGTTAGAAGCTAGGGAATTGTCAACAAATAGTAAATTTACCCAGGTGTTTAACACTTTTTGTTCATCTTCTTCACCTTCTTCACCTTCTTCGCCTTCTTCTAAGGCTTCATCAGGTCTCTGAGTTATATTTATGCTGGCATTTTTAAAGGTTGTTTTTATAGTAGGCTTTTTATCTTTCCACCATCCCATAATTCTTTCTTTATCTTCGTCATAAATAGGCGCAGTTAAGCCCAGATATGGTAGAAATTGTAAAAAAGTTGAATCTTTTAACCATGAGGCTGTACATAGCTTTTGGATTGAGTCATCATCTCCTGTTTTAATTAGATATCCCAATAAACTAGCCATAACAGGAGGAGAGAATATTATTTTGGAAAATTTTACCCAGCCGCTATCCGATGCTTGCGGGCCCGAATTTTGGATATATAAATCTTTGTGAAACCTCCTATAAGAATTAAGATTGAGGTTTGTAGCGAGTGCTACAATAAGAGAAAATGCTGGTTGAGCAGAATTAAAAAGAGGGAACCCGGCGGCAGCTGCTCCTGTGAGTAATGGGCCTAGTAATTCATTAAGAGCCGTACACCATTTTTTGTTACTAAGGTTTTCTAATGCATTGTGTGCACTTCCTGTTGCAAAATGAGCTGCTAAAAAAAGAGTTTTCCAGTTAGCTCCTCCTAAAAGGTCCGTAGGGTCACTAGCTATTAGTGCAGCGATTGCCGCCTCTACAAGTAGTGACAATTGTTGCGCTCTATCTCTTGGTCTTTTTCTTAAGTATTCTGTAAGCAACACATATGCAACCGCGCCTGTACCAACCATGGCACTTTTACCAGCTGAAGTAGCTGTATTGTGTCCTCTTTCAGCATCTCCATCATCATCTGCAGTGGCTGGTGGAGCTTTATCATCGTCTGTTGCTGCATCTGGTCTTTCACAGACTTTATGTAGTTCTCTATCTAGATAACTAACTTGCTCATCGGTCAACTTGCCGTGTGGGAACACACTAAACCTATCTATATTTGTAGGATCATCATTGCATCCACCTCCACCACCTGTGTCTTCTATAGTTGTAAGTCCATAACTGCTGTTACATGTCCTAGCTAGCACACCCGCATCAATGCCTCTAGGTTTACTGGTTATATCAAAGCAACTTCCGGCTTCAGTAGCATTAGCACCAGATAAAAGCGCACATAATGCAAACCATAGATGCTTAGGTCTGAGACTATATTGAGACCGGGCTTGCATATGCTGTGTTTCTTCAGCGCTATCTAGCAGTACTTTTACGCGTGGGTTACTTAGGGTTTCATCGCAAGCGTCTTCGTATAGTAATAAGAATAAATCATCTAGAAAATATAGAATTCTGAGTGTTTTTTCGTTGTTACCACCTTTTTCGATAATATCCTGTATTTGTTTATTTATTTTAGATTTCTGTTCATTAAAATAGGTTATTCTACCAGTACTACTCATAGGAGCTTCTTTTAATATATCTGGTATACTTTCTGTAGGACTAAGATGCTTGTGTGGTTGTGTGGATGCCATAAATATTTCCTTTTATAAACTAAATAAATTAAATTCAATTTTCCTTGGTATACAATAATAACCTTAAAATAACTATACACTATAATCCTTAAGGAAACCTTAAGAAAACCAAGTTTTTTAAAAAAAACTAAAAAATTTGTACTTAATTTTATTGGTAGGCTCTATTCTGATACCATTTTTCATTAATTATTGTTGTTTTTCAAGCTATTAAACAAACCTTATGAAATTTTGGTGTTGTATATATATTTTTTAATTATTTATTTAAGGAGTGCTTCTTATTCTTAAGCTTGCTCGCAAGGTTTGATTTTTAGGTGTGCTTTTAAGTTGGGTTTTTCTGAACTCACCTTACGCACCCCAATAAAAACACAT
>CAJQSL010000031.1 GCA_905612315.1 uncultured Francisellaceae bacterium | reverse complement strand
TGTTTTTGGGGTTCTGGTTTTCATTTCATAATTTATAATAGATTCTTTTTTCTCTAATTTTTACTTTTTATTTTTGCCATAAATAATTTTTATTATTTATGTGCATCTATTCTTTGTTATGTTAAACCTATTTTTTTAATATTTACTTAGGTATGTTCGCATTCATGGGAATAAGTAGAAATAACTTTTAATATTATTAAATAACCGCTACATCTGCACTTACTTCCGTGTTACGTGCTTTGCACTACGCACGAGATTGCCACGTCGCTCTTTGAGCTCCTCGCAACGACGGCGTCCGGGGGTTTTTCCATTTAAAAAAAGTTTGTACTGGGTATATCCACGCAACAATTCTTTTGGGCGGCACTCCACACCACAGTCTTTGAGAGGAACGACACACCGCAGTCGTTGCGAACGAGCCGAAGGCGAGTGTGGCAATCTCCTGCTAATTGCAATGACGGCGTTGTGGGGGAGTTCCTTCCCATTTGGGGGAATGGTTAGGATGGGGGGGCCAAACTGCAAAAATATAAAATAAAAAAACCAACTATAGCCGTGTGCAATAACTACTACCTCAGCTATCCAACATTTCTCCAGACAAGATGCTACAATATAATAAATAGTCACATAGAAACAAGGATATATAATGAATATATTATTAATAAAAGAAACAAAAGCGCTAGAAAAGAGAGTTGCTTTAGTTCCTGATGATGTAGAAAAATTAACTGAGCAAAACCGTACCGTGTTTGTGGAGTCTGGAGCTGGAAATGGAATAAATATGTCAGATGAAGCTTATATGAAATCAGGAGCCATGATTCGAAATTCACCAAAAGATGATGATGTTAATGGTTTTATTAATTTATTTGAAAATATAGATGTAATCGTTAGGGCCAAAAGAGCAAATCCAATTCGTGAAAATACCGAGAATAAAGTGCTTCCTGAAGGTATAATTATGATTGGGGCTCTTGACCCAGGTGAAAAAGGCTCAGCTCATCTTAAAGCTTATAAGGATCGTAAAATCTTAGCTTATAGCATCGATCAAATTAATTTGCCATATGATGATCCTATGAATATCTTATCTAGTATGAGTAAATTCGCAGGTAGCCTAGCATTAGAAGATGCTATAAATAAGTCATCTAATAAAGATAAGATCGCTAATGTTATGATTATAGGTTTTGGGGCAGCAGGAAAATCAGCTTTTAGCGCTGCTGTTAAAAAAGGATATAAAGTGAGCGTAACGGTCTCTAGGGATGAAGTGGCGAAACAAGTTAAAGATCGAGGTGGGCACTCTGTTTTAATATCTCGCGAATTATCCATAGAGTTGCAAAAACAGACGCTAGCTAACTCGGGGTTATATGATAGTGATATTGTTATCACATCAGCAAGACAAAGCAATCAAGCCGCACCGGTGTTAATTGATAAGTTGATGCTAAGTAGAATGAAAGCAGGTTGCGTTATAGTTGATTTGGCTCTATCAGAAGGAGGCAATGTTGAAGGTAGCGAGCATGATGCGACGATCGTCACCGACTCAGGTGTTTTAATTACTAATGTTAGTGGATACCCAAAAGTCGCTCCAGTTGAAGCTAGTAAAGTTTGGAGTTTGGCCTCTAGGCTATGGGTTGAATCTTTGATTAAAAATCCAGAACTTTTTCTAGAGGCACTTATTAAGTAGGTTAAGAGTCTTATATAGTGAATTCAGCGTAGGTATAATACCACCAACTTCTGCTACATAAAAAGTTGGTGGCCTTATAGTTATCATTCGTGATATAGATAATATATATGGCGAATCATAAAACCTGTTGTCGTTCGTTTTATAAAAATGCTATAATACGAACCACAACCTGGAGGGATTATGGGAATTATTTGCAGAGGCAAAGAAGTTAAGTTATTAGAAAAAATCTTGGCTTCGAAAAAGCCGGAATTTTTAGCCATTTATGGTCGAAGGCGTGTCGGGAAAACCCATCTGGTGTGCTCTTTTTTTGAGCAAAAAAAATGTATTTTCTTTAGTGTGATGGGCACTAAAAATGGCTCCTATAAAGATCAGATAACACACTTCACCAAAAGAATGGGTGAAGTTTTCTTAGGCGGCATCACTCCTCAATCTAAAAGTAATTGGGATGAAACATTTCAAATGCTAAGAGATGCAATTGCTCAAGTGCCAAGAAACAAAAAGATAGTGATTTTTATTGATGAGCTGCCATGGATGGCCACTAGAAAATCTAAACTTCTGGAAACTATAGATTATTACTGGAATCAATACTGGTCAAGAGAAGCAAGAATAAAATTGATTGTATGCGGCTCATCAGCTTCTTGGATTATTAATAAAATTATTAATAATAAGGGCGGCCTTTATAATAGGGTAACAGAAACTATCCATTTAAAACCTTTCAATCTATCAGAAACCGAGCAGTATTTAGCAGAAAATAAAATAAAACTTAATAGGAAACAATTAGTCGAATTATATATGGTAACAGGAGGCGTGCCCTTTTATCTAAGTAAGGTTGAGCCTGGTTATTCAGCAACCCAATCAATAGAAATGTTGGCCTTTAGCACCAAATCTTTGTTGCTAAAAGAGTTTGATGCTCTTTTTGAGTCGCTATTTGATCATGGTGACGCTTATATTGAGATTGTAAAAAATATTGCCAAGCACAAAGATGGATTAGGGCAACAAGAGCTTTTTAAAAAGCTAACCAAAACACCAAAAGGTGAAACTAGTATAAAGCGAGTGAAAGACTTAGAAGATTCCGGATTTATAATTAGCTTTACACCACATTTCCATTCAAAAAGAGGAATATACTACCGTATTGAAGATGAATACACTTTGTTTTTCTTGTATTGGATAGAACCCGTAAAGTCAACAAAAATAGGGAAATCCTTTGAGTCTGGTTACTGGAAAACATTAACGCAGACGCCCAGGTGGTATTCATGGTCTGGTTATGCATTTGAGGCTATTTGCTACAAACATCTGGCTCAAATTAGGAAGGCACTTGAATTATCACCAACAGCTATTCCCAATTCATGGAGATATGTGCCAAAAGCTGGATCAAGTAATCAAGGTGCTCAAATAGACTTATTATTTGATCGTGATGATGACTCAATAACCATTTGTGAAATCAAATTTAGCGGCAAAATGTTTGAGATAACCAAAGAATACGCACAGAAGTTGAAACAAAAAGTAGATGTATTTAAAAAAATAACAGGAACAAAAAAACAAATATTCGTCGCCATGATTTCAGCTAATGGCGTTAAGAAAAACAAATATTCAAAGGAATTGCTAAACGGGGTAGTTACGCTAGATGATTTATTCACAGATATCTAAAAAGTGCAAAGCTACTTAAAATGTTGGGCAAGTTGGTGGTCAAAGGCGCATTGGGATATTATAGCGGTAATCTCCACCTCAAACCCCCACACCTTCAAAAAACCAGCTATACTAAAAATAACAGCACACAAAAATGTAATATTAAGTTTTGAAATATGATTAATCACAAAAACATAATATTATATTTAAGCAAAAGATTTTGCGCATGCTTCATCCAGCGTATCTATTGGCTTTATGAGCAACAAGCGACATATGGCGATAAATTCGTCAGTCATTTGAATAGATATGTGAAAAATTGGATTAGGTGGGCGAAGCTAAGTGTTGGGAAGGTTTACCTGCCTAATACCATTCTAACTCACATTAACTTTAAATTAAATAACATAACCCCCCGTCCTTCATGTCGAGCTAAAATACTTATCAGTAATGGTTTGTGTTTGGTTTGATGTGGTCGATGGGGGGGGGAACTTATGGAGATACAACATGATATTCCGAACTGCTCTCATCAGCTTGGCCTCGGTCCTAGCCTTCGACGCCGGCTACGCTGGTCCCGCTCCCGCCGCTACCTGCACTTGCACCACCGGCACTGCCGATGACGGGACACCAACAATAACATGCACCCAACCGGCCACATCTAACGACCACTACTGGATGTGGACGGGCTGCTCCGACAACTTCCGGCCCAGGGACTGCCCATGGCCCAAAAACAACCCCACGACCATATTCCTATCACCTGACCAAGGCGTGACCAAGACGCCCTGTACCGCCCCGATCTTAAACTGCAACTCCCCACAAGGTTACGATTGTACCGACGGCAACTGTATCCAAACGGGCCATCTCATTGGGAACTATAATTCCAACTATGGCACCAGCTTGAAACTGACATGCGACGGAAGTTCCTCGGCATAGCCAATCACCCGGACACTATATAATGCCCCCAACTTTAAGACGACGTAATTTATCATCTAGTTCCTAAACAGTTAAAATAATATAAATAATTAAACAAAAATCTAGGAACTAAAATGAGTCCCAAAGAATTTTAGTTCTGACTTTAAAACACAATTCGTATAACCCATCACCGGCGCGCACACTAACCGCCACAAAACTAAAAAGCTACCAACAATCTAGCATGATCTGCCAACAACTCTTTACTGGGCCGTAAGAAGCTAACTGAATCTTTCAAGATCATGACTATACTTGCGTCGTCGGGCTCCGAGCGTATGCGCTCCACCCGGGGTTGCTTCGGCGTCGCCTCGCAAAGACGGCAGGAGTGGCTCGCAATGACGGCGTTGTGGTTCACCTTCCCCCCGTGGGGGAAGGTTGGGATGGGGGCATCCTAACTGCA
>CAJQSL010000030.1 GCA_905612315.1 uncultured Francisellaceae bacterium | reverse complement strand
GGAGATTGCTTCGGCGTAGCCTCGCAACGACTAGTTTTTTTGTTTTAAGTCTCTTTTTATATTTGATTACTACTGAAGTGCGTAAGCTGAGTTATATAGTATTTGCCATATATCAGGTTAATTTACTATATAGGTTAACAGATACACACCTGCTCCCAATAATAAAAAAGGCCCAAAGGCTATATAGTTTAGATCTGGAGCTGGAGCTAGACCTGGAGATAGATCTGGACCTAAATCTGGAACTGGAGCTAGATCTGGACCTGGAACTGGAGATAGATCTGGAGCTAGACCTGGAGATAGATCTGGACCTGGAACTGGAGATAGATCTGGACCTGGAACTGGAGATAGATCTGGACCTGGAACTGGAGATAGATCTGGACCTGGAACTGGAGATAGATCTGGACCTGGAACTGGAGATAGATCTGGACCTGGAACTGGAGATAGATCTGGACCTGGTCCTAGATCTGGACCTGGAGCTAGATCTGGATCTGAGCCTGGGCCTAGATCTGAGCCTGGGCCTAGATCTGGACCTGTAGCTAGGTCTGGATTTATATTCAAAACATCATATTTTATTATTTTCTCACCATTATCTATATTTCTATTTCTACTTTTATTTTTATTTTTATTTTTATTTTTATTTTTATTAATAATATTTTTGAATATTACAAATATTAACCCAGAAATAGATCCTATTAATAAAATATTAGGCAAAGAAAAAACTCCAAACCAAGCCCCAAGAGATGCAAGTAGCTTAAAATCCCCAAAACCTATACCTTCTTTATGCGTAAAAAAATAGTATACCCAATACACTATATATAAACTCAAATACCCAATCACTACCCCTAAAATAGCTAGATTTATTGGGCAAAAGACATGATAAAAGCTATTTATTAATAAGCCACACCAGAGCATGCTAAAAGTTAACACATCTGGGAGGATATAGTATTTAAAGTCTATAATTGCTAATGGAATTGCGAATAATAAAAAAAGGATAATATAAATCAAAAAACCATACCTATTAATTTTGTTTCTATATATTTGGATATTTTGAAACAAGATTAAATAAGTTCAAGGGGTCATGATTTTTTATTAATATTATCACAAAGCCCATAATACTGTTTACATATAGAAAACCCACAACACCTCTAAAAAGGTTACGTTTTGCACGAAAATATGTTATAATTTAGTCTAATATGTAAAATAGTCTTATGATTTAATAAATTTTAAGGTTATGGCATTGAATTTTAGGAATTTTCCCATATATAATAGGTATGGCAAGAGCTTAAGGAAAAAGGATAGAAAATAAAATGGCAACAGAATTAGCATTAAAACAAAACACATTACCTAGCTTAAATGGCGCCAAGAAAGCGTTAAATGCCCTTGCTCCCATAAATGACCTAGATAATTATATCCGTTTTGCACATCAAGTCCCTATGCTAGAAAAAGCTGAAGAAATTCAACTAGCAAAAGATTTACGCGAGAAAGGTGATCTAAAAGCTGCTCAAAAACTAATTTTATCTCACTTAAGATTTGTTATTAAAATTGCTCGAGACTTAAAAGGCTATGGCTTAGCACAAGCTGATTTAATTCAAGAAGGCACAGTTGGTCTGATGAAAGCGGTTAAACGTTTTGACCCAGCTCAAGGTGTTAGGCTAGTAACATTTGCAGTGCATTGGGTAAAAGCTGAAATGCATGAATTTATAATCAAAAACTGGCGAATTGTGAAAGTTGCGACAACTAAAGCGCAACGTAAATTATTTTTCAAACTTAGAAGTGCTAAAAAACGCTTAGGCTGGTGCACAAAAGAAGAGATAGATATCGTATCTAAAGAGTTAAATGTGTCTCCAGAAGAAATTTTAACTATGGAACAACGCATGAGCGCTATAGATACAACTAACTCAAGCTATGAAGAATATGACCCACTTGAAAGCTTATCATATGGGGAATCTCACAATCCAGCAAGCATAGTCCTAGAGCATAATCAGCAAGATCAAGAAGTTGATGCACTAAAAACTGCACTTAATACTCTAGATCAACGCGCTAAAGAAATCTTACAATTAAGATGGTTAAATGATAAAAAAGTAACTCTAACTGAGCTTGCTAAAAAATACAATGTATCCGCTGAGCGCATCAGACAACTTGAAAAAGAAGCCATGAGAAAGCTAAAAATAAAGCTTGTAACAGCCGCATAACATAATGCCTATAACTAAATCATGTTACGCACCTAAAATGTTTTTGCATCACTACTTGGCACATACCTAAGCTCCTAGATATTTTTTAAGTACAAGGTAAGTAAGAAATAATGTTTATTGATCGAAAAATCCCTCAAAATTCTCATATAATAGTTGGCCTATCAGGTGGAGTTGACTCCTCCGTATCCGCCCTTTTACTTAAAAGTGCCGGCTTTAAAGTTGAAGCTGTCTTCATGAAAAACTGGGAAGATGAAGATGATGCTCAAACTGGAGACTGCACCAGTGAACAAGATCTAAAAGATGCCAAATTAGTCTGTGATCATCTAAACATTCCATTACATGTTGTAAATTTCTCAAGAGAGTACTGGGATAAAGTATTTACCTACTTTTTAGACTCATATGCCGCTGGGCTTACGCCAAACCCTGATATTTTATGTAATCAAGAAATTAAGTTTAAAGCTTTCTTAGAATATGCGCAAAATATGGGAGCTGATTTTATAGCCACTGGTCACTACGCTAGAATTAAACAAAATAATAATGGGGAATTTTGTTTATTAAAAGGAGTTGATAATAATAAAGATCAGACATATTTTTTACATAAGCTAAATCAATATCAACTTAGCAAAGCAATCTTTCCTTTAGGTGAGCTCACTAAAGATAAAGTTCGAGAAATTGCCAAAAAAAATGATATCCCAACTTTTAATAAAAAAGATAGCACCGGCGTTTGCTTTATAGGCGAGCGTAAATTTAAAAGTTTTTTAGAAAAATATTTACCGGCTAAACCTGGTAAAATAATAACGCCTGAAGGTGATATTATTGGAAAGCATGATGGCCTTATGTATTACACTTTAGGGCAAAGACAAGGGCTAAATATTGGTGGTCTAAAAAATTACTCTGAAAAACCATGGTATGTCGCTGATAAAGATCTTAAAAATAATAAATTAGTTGCGGTGCAAGATCAAAGCCACCCATTACTTAATCACAAAGAGCTTATAACAGATACACTACATTGGATTCAAACTAAACCTGATATAAACCAATTCCCATATGAATGTCAGGCTAAAATAAGATATAGACAACAAGATCAACCCTGCACTATTATCTTAAGAGATAATCAGATATCCATAAAATTTAAAACACTACAAAAAGCTATAACACCAGGACAATCAGTTGTATTATATCAAGATGATTTAACCCTAGGCGGTGGCGTAATTCAAAAACATAAAGATTAAATTAACTTAAGATATAATTCAAATGCTAAAAAAAACATATCTAACATGCTTAATACTAACATCTTGTTCTACTGCTATTATGTTATCTGGCTGCTCTACTTTAAACAAAATTAAATCTCCGTTCAGTGCTAATAATAGCCACTCAACCATTGGTAAAGAAAATAAAGATGATATGAAAATATTTTCAACACCACAAAACTTACACCAAGCTCCTCCATCTAGTAAAGTTAATACTAGTGAAGGTGTAGCATTATCTAAAGAAGATCACACAAAACTAAAGCAAGTTGAAATAAAAGCTGTAAATAATGACGCTGAAGCCCAATGGAAACTTGGAATGATTTATTTTAAAGGCCTAGCTGATGTAGCCGAGAATGACAAAGAGGCTTTCAGCTGGATGGCTAAAAGTGCTGCTCAAAACTTCCCACCTGCTGAATACATGCTAGGGTTTTTCTACGAGCATGGAACTGGTGTTAAAGCTGATAAGAAGATGGCGCAGATATATTATAAAAAAGCTAAGAAACATGGTTTTAAAGTTTCTAAAAATAAAGCTCTGCAGTTTTAATAAGAACTACTTTTTCTTAATCACAAAACTAACTAACAAACCAAGAACAAAAGTTACCATCAACATTGATATCGCAAACTCATATGATGCCACAGAATAAATTGGCAACCCGCTAGGAGATACAGACCCGCTTCCTTTTAAAGTCATTAACCATCCAAAGATAGGCTGAGCTAAAGCTCCACCTCCCAAACACATCATAGAAATAACGCTAGTTGCAGTACTTGCGAACTCATCTCCATTATATTCAACCACCATAGGGTACGCTAAAACTTGAGTACTCGTAACTAATCCTAATAAAAAGAATAAAGAGTCTATAAATAATGGGCTATGAATCTTAAATATTATTAACACAGAAAATACAGCTATTGCCAGTATTGCCCCTATTTTCATAACTAGTAATCTGTTTTTTAACCAATCTGAAATTAAACCAACCAAGATAGCCCCAACCATCGTCCCTAAAAATAATAACCCCGATGCTTGCGCTGCCACAGAAAAGCTCATGTGATCCACCCGCTCTAAATATGGGATCCCCCAAAGAGCGCCTAATAAATAAATAGGCAGATTCATCATGCTTGCATAAATACCGCATAGCCAATTATATTTACGTAATAATACTGTTTTTAAACAACGAAGAGTATTTGAATTTGAATTTGAATTTGAATTTAAATCCTCAGAAAAACCGCTCTTAGGTTTTGATCTTAAAAACATGATCATTACAAAAATTATAATAACCCCAATAACCGCTACCCACCATAAGGCCTTCATCCAACCAACGCTCATAATTAACTTACTTAATGGACCTTGAACAGAATAACCGCCTAGCATACCCATCGTAACTATAAACCCTGAAGCAAAACCCATCCGTTTTGGATTAACCCAGTTAACTGCGACTCTTATACAGCCACTAAAGCAAAAAGCACTACCAACCCCCATCAGACAACGCCCGACAATAAGCCACCACATACTATTTCCACCGGCAACAAAATATGCTCCTAAAGAACAAACGCTCATTGCTAACAAAATTACAAACTTCGGTGAATATCTATCTAATAAAAGACCCGCTGGAATAAGCCACAACATATTTGCATAAAAATATAGGCTAGATACCAAACCCATCTGGGTTGGTGGCATATTATAATAAGACGCTAGATATGGCTCTAAAACATTAAAAATATTATTTAAACCAAAGCCATAGAAAAAGAAAAACGAAACAATAAACACCATAAATGCTGCTATTATTTTCATGGAACATGAACTTTTATTTTCTGTCATTTTAATAACCACTCCGAACCTAAAAAAATATTTTAGGCACAGTATAACCATTCAAAACTTATTTGTCATGAGTTTATTGAAGTTTTTATATGACATAAAAGTCATAACGAAAAACCAAACAAGTTGTAAAGTTTAATTATAAATACGAAACCTAGTCACGTTTTAACTTTAACAATTAGCACTTAGATGCCGAAGTTATGGCAGCTATTGCTAACGCTATTCTTAGCAAAAAAAGTAGTAGCTGCTGCGGCACCCCCACCACCAGCTGCTGCGGCTGCAGATTCTGCACAAATACGAGCATGCATCCCCTCAATATTATCTAAAACTACTCCAGGAAGTGATTGGTGTTCGGTTAATTTGCGCCAAAAAGCCATATCTTTATCTACTTCTCCTGTATTTACTGAAGAGGCCATAGCTTTGCCCTTTATTGCATCTTGCGGACTTGGAAGTTCTATTTTCTTTTCATTGTCAAAAAATCCTTGTGGAACATATTCAGATTCAAATCTACTTAAATTATCATGGATTATTTTCATACTTTCTTTATGTAGAGAAGCTGCAGATTTCTCTGGCTGGACAGCAGCTTGATGCCCAGGAGCATGCGTAGAACCCGAGAGTATATATATATCAGTAGGTGTAGGATCCTCCTTGTAGACGATTTCTAACAAAATTATTAAATGCGCAATAGTTTTTAGATTATCATCAGCAGTGACCCGATATCCGGCGCCACCTTGTGTTTGACTAAAAGACTCAACAGAGGAACTCTTTGAAGGATAACTTGGATCATGTACCCAATCAATAACGAACACCTCTCCGTCCTTATTGACAGTAAAATTTTCTAGTTTCAAGTCATGATGGAGAACTTTTCCTTCTTTAAGACTTTCAGCCACTTGTAAAAGCCCATAAACTATCATATGCAGCTCTTCTTTTATATGAGCTTTATCTTCATTACTTTTATTATATATATGTGTTGAATAATCGAAAAGATCAGCCCCATGATCAGGCATGATAACGTAATTAACTTCACCATTAGTGACGAGACTAGCACCCAAAGCCCCAAAAGGATCAAAATCTTTAAGTTCAAAGCCTACAGGAGCCTTCTTCACAAACCAGGATGTTTGACTATCGCCCCCCTCGCCCACAGATACCTTGAATGTCTTTACAAGACCAGGGTTTGTAGGATCAATTGATTCATTATAATGCCATACTTCAGTTCTTTGTTCTCCTACTGCCGCTAGTGGTGGTAGTGCTAGTTCTAAAGAGGGTCTTTTGCGGGATCTTTCCTGGGGTCTTTTGCGGGATCTTGATGCTGCTAACATAACTAATACCCTTAATAAAAAAACCTATAAATAGGTAAATAATTCTCTTAAAGCTTCAACTTAAGAGTCAATCTAAAACCATAATCAATAAAATAATTACTAACTTACATCTTTGTTTCTAAGACTAGAATAGCTGTTGAGTCTATATTAGGATATATAAACATTAATGTTTTATTAAGAAATTCTACTAATTTAGAACTTATTTTAAATTTACACCTCAAAAGTTTAGTTAAGTTGCTTCACACAAAAAATCTTTCATCTTAGCGCTTATCATGTCTATAGCAATTTTATTTTTACCACCATGAGGTACGTTTATATCAGCATAGAATTTAGATGGTTCAATAAATTTATAAAACATGGGCCTTACAGTTTTTTCATATTGAGATAATACTGACTCCATGCTTCTACCTCGCTCTAAAACATCTCGTCGCAATCTTCGAATAAAAGCTAAATCAAGATCGGTATCAACAAAAATTTTAATATTCATTAACTCTCTGACCTTTGGGTCATGAAATAATAAAATCCCTTCTATTAATAAAATCGCATGATCTGAAGTTATTAATCTTTCCTGCTGACTTCTTGAATGAGTTTTGTAATCATAAACTGGAGCTCTAACATCTTCACCTGATTTTAAAGCTTTAAGATGCTCTATTAATAACTCATGCTCAAATGCATCAGGGTGATCGAAGTTTAAATCACTTCTTTGCTCAAAAGTTAAGTGAGGATGATTTCTGTAATAACAATCTTCTGAAAGAACCGTGACTCGACTAGAACCTAATTCTGATACCAAAGTATTTGATAATAAACTTTTCCCTGAGCCAGATGCTCCCGCCACGCCGATTATAATCATATTTTTTCTCATATTAATTTATAAATATCGGGGCTATTGTGCCTCAGCAGGTGCGAAAAATCAAAATAATAAAATTAATTAGCTTTACAAAATAGAATCGTTAGAAAACATAAAGCAAAACTTACAACAACAATAATAAATGGAATATAAATAGACACCGCACTTAAAAAGCCCATAACAACTGAGCTTACCGCCCAAGATATCGCAAATAAAGAAGAGGTTATACCCATAACCCACCCCTGCCTGGTTTCATCCACTTGATTTGAGAACATTGTAACTAATAATGAATAAGCAACCGCCTGGAAAACTGAGATAAGAAAAATAACCAGAAAAACAGGAACTAAATTACTAAATGAAATTGTAAGTAAAGCTAAGATAAAATCAGCCACAACACAAACAAAAACCCCCACTTTTAAAGACATAAAACGCGTGAACACTCCAACTAAATAACCACAACCGACACTAAAACCAACTCCCATAAATCCCATTAAAAAAGCCACCTCTAGATCATCAAAATGATATTTAATAATCATGAAAGTTGAAATAAAAACAAAGTACGTGCCCCAGGCAATTTGGTTAAATACATAAGATATAGATAACCTTCTAATCTCCTTGAATTTAAAGGCATCTACAAACAAATATAAAGCTAAATGCCATTTTACTTTTAATTTATCACTAGAAGTGACAAAAGTCTCTTTGTAATAAATAAGTAATAAAATTAGATTTAATATAGCTAAGATAGCTCCTAAAAATAATGGAGTTGCAAAACTAAACCAAGAAATAATTTTATCATCTGATAACAAGCCTGATATAAGAGGCCCAAGAGTAAAGCCTAAACAAACTGCTAATAATATTAACCCAATATTTCGAGCTTTCTTCTCAGGCGCACTAATATCTATAATAGCAGCCTGGGCTATTGACTGGCTCCCAGATGCTAGCCCACCAATAACTCTACCAATCAAAAGCCAGGTAAAGCTATGAAAGGCTATGGCAAAGCCATTAATTAAAAATCCTATAAAAGTCCCAACTAAGCATATAACTAAAGATCTTTTACGTCCTATTTTATCAGACAAATCACCTAATACAGCTGCTCCAAAAAACCAACATAGCAAAAACACACCAAATGTTATTCCATATAACGCCTCCCTTACTGACGCTGATTCAGGGTGCATAAAAAAACCAACAGAAGGATCTATTATTATTTCATTTAAAATAGGGATTAACAGCCCCAAACCCATTCCATCTAAAAATAAGATGAAAAAAAGTGGCAGTGCATATGCTAGTGAGCGCTCTTTAATACTTACATTGTTCATTTGATACTCCTCATTATAACTTTTGCAATATAATCTAGCTTAGCTGAATTTTTATATTTCATCTGCCAACTTTATTGTCTATTCTTCATATAACCAACCTATTTACATTTAAATATTAAGGATTTTAAAGTGCCACTTCAATTTAAACCTAGCCTTTCACATACTGATCTTAACGCAAAAAAAGATCATACTAAAATTTTAGTTTTGTGTTTAAATAATAAAAATAAAAACCCTGACTCTAATACCAAACTACCAAAAGAAATAACAAATACTTTAGAAAGCTTTAGCAAACAAAATAACTTGTCAGCAAAATCCAAGTTTCATCTAATACACCCAAGCTTAGAAAATAAAACTGCTATTTTATTAATAAATGGTCTAGTTGATACTAAAAAAAACATATTAACTCCAAAACTTAAACCTCTTTATGAACAAACTTTATATCAAAATCTAAAAGCAGGTTTAAATCATCTTAAAGATAACTATTCAAACAAACATACAGTCTTTGTACATTTATTAGATCTTATTGAGTGTTTTGAAATTAAATTTGAGACTAAAGACTCGGCTGAGCAAAAAAAATTAGCTTATGATCACTTAACCGCACTATCTCAAATTGAGCATGAAATAAATTATGCTTTTAATAAATACAAAGGCTCTGATAAAAAGACAAAATCAAATAATAAAAAATTAGATATTTGCGTATTATCATCAGAAGTTTTATCCAAACTTAATGCATTTATTAAAAAAAGCACTAGTAATTATAACAGCATTAATGATGCTATCCATTTTTGCAAAAATCTTGCGAACACTCCTCCTAATGTTTGTAACCCTGTATTTCTAGCAAAAACCGCTAAAGATTTATCCAAATCTCATAAAAGCATTAAAACTAAAGTATTAGATGAAGCCGCTCTTAAAAAAATGGGGATGAACTGTTTAGTAGCGGTTGGTCAAGCAAGTGAAACCACATCAAAACTAATTGAGTGTCAGTATACCCATCCAAGCTGTAAAGCTGATAAACCAATTATTTTAGTAGGCAAAGGCATCACTTTTGACACTGGCGGCTTAAGTTTAAAAACTCCAAAAAGCATGGTTGGAATGCATCTCGATATGTGTGGCTCTGCTAGTGTGTTAGCAGCGCTTAAAGGCTGTGCTGAACTTGAGCTAAAAGTTAACTTAGTTGTATTAGTACCAACAGCAGAAAATTCAGCTGACTCAAAATCTTATAGGCCAAATGACATTATCAAAAGCTATGATGGCCAAACCGTAGAGATATTAAATACCGATGCAGAAGGTAGAGTTATTTTATGCGATGCTCTAACCTATGCTGATAAAAAACATTCACCTAAAGCTATGGTAGATTTAGCTACTCTAACTGGCGCTATTATTATTGCACTCGGGCATGATTATACTGGTTTATTTTCGAACAATGATACTCTTGCTAATAAATTATTAGACTGCGGGGTAAATTCTCAAGATTTAGCTTGGCATATGCCACTTCACCCAGATTATAAAAGATCTTTAAAAAGCAACTTTGCTGATATGACTAACTGTGGAGATCATGCGGCAGGTAGCATGACTGCCGCGCAATATCTGGCATCATTTGTTGGAAAGTGCAAAAACTGGGCTCATCTTGATATAGCAGGCACTGCTATGGGTAAAGGTGGTGGGTCAGGCAGAGCAGTTAGATTATTACTTCAATACCTTTCTGACCAACAAAAGGCATAAGCAAGAAGATAACAAAAACACAGAACCCAAGATATAAGGTGTAACAGTAAAAAATCTGTCTATCACTGCGACAATACATGATGCTAATAAAAACCTAGTAAACCCCATAACAGCTGATGCGCTACCTGCATTCTTATCAAATGGTTGCATTGCACAAGCTATTGCACAAGGCCCAACCAATCCAACACCAAAGCTGATTAAAATCATCGGAGCTAGAAATTTTAACATAATAGATAATTCTGGATAATGCTCGGCTAAAAACAAAAGCACTACCGAGCCAGTTATGACACAACTAGCTCCTGTTAATAAGATAAACCTATTAGAACAAGCTTTTACTAGTCTTGACACAGTTAAACTCCCCGCCATAAGCCCTAGCGCTATTATTCCAAAGTCAATCGCATATTGATGCTCTGAAACCCCAAAATAATTCATCAAGACAAACGGAGACTCACTTATATATAACAAGAAGCTGCCAAAAATCATGGCATTTGCGAGTGTATATCCAATAAATTTCCCAGATTTAAAAATCTCTAGATATCCTAATAATATCTTACCTAACCCAAGAGGATTTTTGTGAATATGCTGATTACTCTCTTTTAAGAATAAAACAACTAATAATAAAGCTACAAACCCAAAGATATCTAAACCCATAAAAATGCTATGCCAATCATGATATCTAGCTAAAAACAAAGAACCAACTAAAGGTGCTAAAACTGGAGAGATAATAATAACCGCTGAAATATAAGCTACGATCTTCGCCATCTGCTCATCGACGAAATAATCTCGAACTATGGCAAAAGCTGTAACTATCGCGCTACAACAGCCAAATGCTTGTAAAACCCTTGCGAATAAAAACATATTAATACTTGTTGAGGCAATACACATCGTAGTTGCGATGAGATAGATAACAAGCCCAACCATAATAACCGGGCGCCTGCCATATTTATCTGAAAATGGTCCATAGAAAAGCTGCCCAACAGCACCGCCTATCATAAAAATAACTAGACTTAACTGCACTAAGTGCTCTGAGGTGTGAAAAGTTTTTACAATTCCTGGCATAGCAGGCAAGTACATATCAACTGAAATTGCTGTAATTAAACTTAACATCATTAATATGACAACTAAGCCTGCTGTTTGTGTTTTTTTAAGTGCTAGTTCCATTGTTTCCCAGTTCCCAAGTATTATGTAAAATAAAAAAGTGGTATATTATACCATATTTTAAAGAATATTAATATATTTATTGCCCCTCAAAATTAAGCGAAATTGAGTGACCCCACGCCCACCAAAGGATTAATATATACGCCTCCGCTAATCAAAGGATCCCGCGTGCTTTCATCTTTACTTTCATCTAGTTCACCAATACTAAAAACCTTTATAAATTCAACTCTAACCTCCGGATGACTAAGTCTATATTGCTCAAGTAAAGACCTTAATTTATGAAACTTTTTCGTTAAAAACTCTGGTTTGTCATTAGCTATCATCTGTTTTTGACTCCAGTTTACAAGCTTAAAGCCTGCTCCCATCAAAACTAAAAATACAGCTAGAAAAATTGGTGGATAATAAATTTTAGTATTTTCAAATGGATCTAGCCCCCAAGCTGACAATACTAAATCCACTAAAAACATAGATAACAAGGCATAATTAGAACCTAAAGTTGGCACCTTGCAACAACTATTAGAAACTCTAATCAAGTGAAACATTTTATTTATATGCTCTCTTTTTGCAACATACTGCTCCCAAGCTAAAAACAAATACATCTCAAAATCAACCTTGCCTTCACTCGGGAACACTTTATTTATTATTTCAGTAGTTAAATGCCCCCCTCCAACAAGCTCACTTTTAAGATTAAAACATAGGGATTCCCAGTGCATCTTAGATTTATCTCTAGCAAGTTCTGCTTGGTAAAGACCTAGCTTTACCCCTAACCTGTGATACTTATTTACACTATGCTTGTAGCGCTTATGGCTATTAGTAAACTCACTAAAAGTTGCATAAATAAAAAATGAACTTAAAAATGCAAGAACAGCTCCATAAGAACTTCTCTCATCCTCACTTAACTCATTAAGGGATACGCCTTTAAAACTTATAATTAAATCTACTATAGAGTACACAAAGGCTGCCATTAGCATAACTAGTTTATCTAGATGCACCCATCTACTAGTATTTTTTTGTGTTAATTTGGAACCCGTAAACTCTTGCATAATTTTTATTGTTATTATTGTTTTAAAAAAATGTTACTTAATAATATAGCATAGAGGTTAAGATTTCAAGCTACGATACGTACAATCTACCACAAAATCTAAAAACTCCTCCCAGCTGGTATCATCCTTTAAAGCATCATGCTTAGCAGTATAAGAAGAGCTAACACCATACAATAAATATAAGTGTACCATCTCAAAAGAAATATCATCCCGCAAACTACCATTTTTTTGCAACTCAATAATTGCTTGGGTTAATTTTTCACCTAAGTCTCGCCGATTATCCCAGCGCAACTCCTTTTCTTGCGGCTCTAAGCTTTGCCAAAGTATCATTCGCGACATATCAGGGTTCTTTCTAAATAGTTGAGCTCGCTTTTTAATAAAATCTTGCAAAAAAACTTTTAAACCAAGTGAAGTTTCAAAATCGTAACTATAATTTTTAAAAGTTTTCTCAACAATTTCATATTTAACCGCTTTCCAAAGAGAAGCCTTATCTTCAAAATGATGGTAAATAAGGCTTTTGTTTATCTGTGCACTTTTGGCTATTTGCCCTATTGAAGCTCCAGAAAACCCATTTTTAACAAAAACCTTCCTAGCAGATTTTAGTATCTTTTTTCTTGTTGCATCAGCTGATGGCCTAGTAGGTTTATTCATAATAACTTCTCCTGTTTTCAATGTAATTATAAAACAAAAATAAAATAAAATCAAAAAATACTTGACTGATCGTTCAATTAATGATAGCATACAAAAATAACTGAACGATCAGTCAATCATTTAAAAGGATATTTGTGAAAGTAGAACCAAAAACCCAAGAAGCCATGCAACCGATAACCTTAAAACAATGGGCCATAGCTATTCTAGCTATATTAACAGCAGTTTGCGCCCTAATGGGAACAGACCTATACATTCCAGCAATGCCTGCTATGGCAAAATCCCTTCATGTAATGCCAAGTGATATCCAAATGACGATAACCATTTATTTATTAGGAATTGGTTTTGGCGCCCTATTTTATGGCCCGCTATCAGATAAAATTGGCCGAAAACCTGCGATGCTTTCAGGCATGCTAACAGGCCTTATAGGCTGTCTTCTTATAGTTTTTTCAAAAAGCTTAGATGTAATTATAATAGGAAGGCTAATCCAAGGCTTAGGCGCAAGCGCTGGTATTTGTATTGCAACTAGCATAATAATGGACACAATTTTAGATAAAAAACAAATTGCATTTATCTCATCTTATTTAGCTCTGTTTATGGGTTTATCGCCTCTTTTAGCTCCGACAATAGGCGGCTATTTAACTCATTTATTTAACTGGCGCGCATGTTTTATTGCTCTTGCTATATATTTTGGAATTTTAACTTTAATTTATATATTCTTTTTTAACGAAACAAATAAAAATAAAAATAAACATGCTTTAAAGCCTAAAGTAATCTTATCAAACTACCTCACCCTAATTAAAAATAGAAAATTTATAATTATATGCATATGCGCTGGAATTCCATTAGCTTGGATAATAAGTTATGCCAACATAGCGCCATTTTTATTTATTGATAAATTTCATATATCTCCTGTTGCCTTTGGTTGGATTACCTTAATAATAGGCACTGGAAATCTTATTGGTAAATATACCAATTCGCTAGTGATAAAAAGATTATCTCTTATAAAAACTATTCAAACAGGCATGCTTTTAGGTTTAATTGGTGGAGTATGGCTACTCTTTTTCAAATTAATAGGAATAGCCAATCTTTACACAGTCATAATAGGTGTAATAATTGCGCAACTTGCTGTAGGCCTTGTAATATCAAACACACCAGCACTTGCCCTTCCACCTTTTAGGCATATTGGCGGCTCAGCTTCCGCGCTTTATCGAAGCTCTCAGCAATTTATGGCATTTATTATTAGTGCAATCTTAACGGCTCTTCCCTGGCATAATACCTGGATATTAGGCTCAAGTTTTTGTATCTTAGCAATCCTTGGGATTATTCTTTTAATTTTTAACAAACAAGCTCAAAGCTAAATAGATATTATAAATGCTAACAAATTATATAAACCTAAATTTAAATATTGAGATAAATAATTCAGCGCAACTTATAATTTATAATAATTTAAAAAATTTAGATTATATAAATCAAACAAATAAGATAAAAAATATAACTAGCACAGAGCAACTACTTGAGCTTTTAAAAGATAAACCATTTATTTTAATTAATAATAATACTACTCCTATAAACTCAATCACTCTCACCAAAGCAAAAGACTTTACATCAAAGATAAGAAGCTTTGTTAAAAAATATAATGATTTAAATAAATTTTTATCCGGTACGGAAATTTGGTGTGAAAAAGGCTTATGCGTTGATTTTGCCTCCAAAAAAATGCAATCGCGAGTTGAGACATTAAGTAAATCAGATTTATTAATCAAAGCTGTTGGTGCAAATACAAACCCGACCCACATAATTGATGCAACTGCAGGCCTTGGAACTGATAGCTTTTTATTAGCTAGCGCATACCCGGATGCAAAATTAGATTTAATAGAAGAAAACCCATTGATTCATAAGTTATTACAAAGTGGCATAAATAATTTATCTAATAATTTATCTAATAATCCATCTAATAATTTATCTAATAATCCATCTAATAACTTATCTAATAACTTATCTAATAATCTAAAACTGCATAATAAAAATTCAGCTGATATTATACCAAAGCTTGAACCTGCTGATGTTATTTATCTTGACCCTATGTTTGCCGATAATAGCTTTAAAGGCCAAGTTAAAAAACCAATGCAATGGCTACATGAAATTTGCCCGCCGCCATCTGATGAAAATCTTAATAAATTATGCAGCATTGCTCTTAAACACGCTAAAAAAAGAGTAATTATAAAGCGTGCTAAAAGTGCTCCGGTTATAAAAATAGATAATAAGATAGATCCTAATCATCAGATTATTGGAAAGTCTGTCAGGTATGATGTTTATATTGTTTTGGAAAACTAAATTAACAAATGTCATTTTACTTTTCCAAAATAAAGGTGCGCGATGGAAAACTAAATTAACAAATGCTCTTTTGCTTTTCCAAAATAAAGGTGAGCGCTGGTGCTTTTACAGGATTTTATATGATCTTCATCGGTAGATGTAAAGAATTTGAGATATTAAATAGATTAAATTTAAGAATAAAAAACAGGCCATATCTTAACTCAATCTTAAGAAATTCATAATATAATCTTGATCAAAATAATAATAACAAATCATATTTAAGTTTACTCATCATGTCATCAACTATCACCGCACTATTAGCGCTACCAGAAGATCTTCTAGAGATAAGCATTTATAATTACCTTAACAAAGATGCAATATCTTTATTACATGGCACAAGCAAAAAACTTTATTTAGGTCATCAAGACAAAGCTTCGGCTGAAACTCCCTTGCTTAAACTAAATGATCTTTCACTAAGTAAAATTTTTAGTTTTATGAGTTTGGGAGAAAAACTAAAACTATCCAGAACTAACAGCACGATGAGATCAAAATGGATGCACCTTCTTTTAGATATCTCAGATTTAATAAGCATCATTCCAATTATTGGAAATGTTCACGCTGAGATGAGCCCTACTCAAGAAAATATATTAAAACTATATATAAAAATTGCTCAAAGCATGATAGATAAATCGACCCGCCCCCCTAATCTCACTAATGAACAAACATCCTTCGAATCTTATTATCACTTAATGGTAAACCCAGTTAAATTAACATTACTCTTAAAGCATTTTCCTGGTTTAATTAACCCAAGAGAACTTCTAGAAGAAGCTTTATCAACATCAGCATTTTCAAGTTTACCTAAAAAAATATCCTTACATATTGCTTTAAGTCACCCCCTAATATTATCACAATCCGAGCAATTAATGGAGTTTAGATCCTTTGATATCGATAGCAAGATAACCCCACTAATTATTCAAAATGCTATTAACAAAGGGAATAATATAGAATCTGCTATAGAAACTATTCAAGCCTTATATGCGCTACTACCACCTTCACCCAGTCATGGGCTAGCTAGCACTATTGAGCTAATAGACCTAATTAAAAAGATTTATAAAATAAGTAAAGATAAAGTTATAAATCAAAAGAAATTTGAAATTCTAAAGACTCATATTGATATATCACTAGATAATAGACATTCAATTATTACTCGCAAACTATATTTAGGAAGCATTATTGATCTGTACACTAAGTTTGAAAAGCAAACGGGTAGCGAAATAGACTTTCCTTGTAAAATTGATCTAATTAAAAGACTTAAAGAAATTTCACTTCTAGCTAATAAAGATGATTACTCTAGTTTTTCAGCATTGTGGAACCCTAATTCGGAATTAAGATCATTATCTCATATTGAAGACAGTATAAGATATCACATTCAAAGATACGAGGAATTATATTCAGGTGAACACCAAGAAAAGCTTCATAGTGCTATTGCTGCTATTAAAGCTAATATAAATTATCTATATTACCTACAATTAAGTGCATTAAATACTTCAACAGAAGAACAACCTGAAAGAAGCAACAAATTTAAAAATGAATTGGAAAAATTCAAACAAGATTTACAAGAGCATGAGGAAAAAGTTTCTGAGTTATATCAAGAAAGTCTCGATAGACAAATTACAGCTATTAGCTTTAATCACCGCGATGAACCTGTACAAGGACCTGCAAATAGAGTTGTAACAAAAAGAGGCCTATTTGGATTTTTTAAAATAGTTCAGACTATACCATTTTGCATGCATCACTATGATGGTTCTCGTAACGATGATAGGCTAATAATAGGTGGTAGGTTGTCTGTTAGATTGCCTGATTAGGTGGTAGGTTTTCTCTTAGATTGCCTGATTAGGTGGTAGGTTTTCTCTTAGATTGCCTGATTAGGTGGTAGGTTTTCTCTTAGATTGCCATATTAGGTTATAAGTTATTACCACCTTGATCCCCCTATCCTCACCTTCCCCTAAATGGCATAGCCGTCAACTTAAGGAAGTAATTAAGAAAACTAAAGCCCCCACGCTGTCGTTGCGAGGCTACGCCGAAGCAATCTCGTGCGCAGTGCGAAGCACGAAGCACGGAAGCAATTGCAGGTGGCAAGGCTATTACACAATATCAATTCTTATTTCTGTTTTCACCCAAGGTCATCCATACCCCTGATAAGAAGTCCGGGGTCCGCGCTTACGCGCTCCACCCGAGGTTGCTTCGCCGTAGGCTCGCAATGACTGCGATCGGGAAAACCTTTCGCTTTTAAGATTAAGATATGATCCACGCAACAACAACTCCTCGCAAAGACAGCGTTAGGTATCGTTTTGCATAACGTGAGTAATAACTACTATTTTATTAACCATTTAGCTATTAACCATTTAGCTATTAACCATTTAGCTATTAACCATTTAGCTATTAACTAATTGACTAATAACCAAATGGTTAATAACTTGGGATTTGAGATTTACCAACCAGTAATCTCTTTTAAAGCCGCACCAATCTCAGCTGGAGATTTAACTGTATTAACACCAGCAGCTTCAAGGGCTGCGAATTTATCAGCAGCAGTACCTTTACCACCTGAGATAATTGCACCAGCATGTCCCATACGCTTACCAGCAGGAGCGGTAACACCTGCGATGTAAGATACAACAGGTTTAGTAACATGATTTTTGATAAATTCAGCTGCTTCTTCCTCAGCTGAACCACCAATCTCACCAACCATTGCAATCGCTTCAGTTTGCTCATCTTCTTGGAATAGTTTTAGAACATCAATAAAGTTAGTACCTGGAATTGGGTCACCCCCAATACCAACACAACTACTTTGCCCAAAACCTAAAGCTGTAGTTTGATGTACTGCTTCATAAGTTAAAGTACCTGATCTTGATACAATCCCAACTTTACCTTTTTGATGAATATATCCTGGCATAATCCCGATTTTACACTCACCTGGAGTAATAACTCCTGGGCAATTAGGTCCGACCAATCTAGATTCACTCTCTTCTACATAACGCTTAACATAAAGCATATCAAGAGTAGGAATTCCTTCTGTAATACAGATAATAAGTTTTATTCCGGCATCGACAGCTTCAATAATTGAATCTTTACAAAAAGCAGCTGGAACATAAATAACACTAGCATCTGCATTAGTTTGAGATACAGCATCAGCAACTGTATTAAAAACAGGCTTACCTAAATGCTCTTGCCCGCCTTTACCTGGGGTTACACCACCAACTAGGTCTGTGCCATATTCAAGCATTTTTTCTGAATGAAATGTACCGTGCTTACCAGTAAAGCCCTGCACGATAAGTTTGGTTTCTTTATTTACTAAAATACTCATTTTTAAATTCTCCTAAAAATTTATATATCTCGTGCAGTTTTATTTAATTGCATCAACAATTGCTTTTGCAGCTTGGTCAAAACTTGTAGCTGCAATAATGTTTAAATTACTCTTAGATAAGATTTCTGAACCTAGTTCACTGTTAGTACCTTCTAATCTAACAACTACTGGTACACTAACTCCAACTTCAGCAACCGCATCAATAATACCATTGGCGATCATATCGCACTGAACAATTCCGCCAAAAATATTAACTAACACACCTTTAACACTTGTATCAGATAAAATAATTTTAAATGCTTCAATAACTCGCTCTTTTGTAGCCCCGCCACCAACATCTAAAAAGTTCGCAGGATTTCCACCATGAAGCTTGATTAAATCCATAGTAGCCATCGCTAAACCGGCACCATTTACCATACAACCGATATCACCATCTAGGGCGATATAGCTTAAGTTCCACTTCGCAGCTTGTTGCTCTCTTTCATCTTCTTGAGATAAATCACGCATTTTCTCTAGATTAGGATGTCTGTATAAAGCATTCTCATCTACAGTTAGTTTTGCATCTAAGCAATGCAAATTACCTTCATCTGTTATAACAAGCGGGTTAATCTCGATTAAAGCTAAGTCTTGCTCAACAAACATCTTAGCTAAACCCATATAAATTTTAACAAATTGTTTAATTTGAATTGGATTTAAGCCTAATTTAAAACCTGCCTCGCGCGCTTGAAATGGCTGCGCACCAACTAATGGGTCAACTACAATTTTAAATATTTTCTCAGGAGTTTCTTCAGCCACAGTTTCAATTTCTACTCCACCTTCAGTAGATGCCATAAAAACGATTCTTTTAGTTGCTCTATCAACTACCGCACCAAGATATAACTCTTTAGCTATATCTGTACAAGCTTCAACTAAAATTTTACTTACTGGCTGACCATGCTCATCAGTTTGAAAAGTAACCAATCTTGTGCCCATCATGCGCTCAACAAAGGCTGAAACTTCTTCTTTAGTTTTTACTAATTTCACGCCACCTGCTTTACCCCGACCACCAGCGTGCACCTGAGCTTTTACAACCCAGTGGTTCCCACCGATTTGATCACAAGCTTTTAGCGCATCATTGACATTGTCAACGGCATATCCTTTTGATACCGGCAAGCCGTATTGCGCGAATAATTCTTTGCCTTGATACTCATGTAAATTCATTTCATATGCCCCTTTTGTGTATTTATTTAGATTAAATTAATATGTTACGTTTTTTATGTCTATATTTAAATGATAGCATAATAACATAGCCACATGCCGAATTAAAATCAAAAACTATACATAATAAAAGTGTATAATCAAAAAAAGTTAAACTAAATATCTTCAGCTATGCAACTAACACATCTAACTCTTAATAACTTTCGAAAGTTTGATAACTTTTCTATCAAACTTCAACCTATCACATTAATTACAGGAGTTAATGGTGCGGGGAAAACATCAATCCTTGAAGCTATTTACACTTTGAGCTTAGGCCATAGTTTTCACACAAGAAAAATTAATCCTATTTTAAAAATTGGCCAAGAAAAATTTACTATATTTGCCAAGTTAACTAATGGCGAAATAGAGCACAAAATCGGCTTAAGCAAAACTAAAGATAATATAACTTACCGAAAAATTGACCAAGAAAAGATTACATCCCAAACTCCTATTTTAAATAAAATGCCGGTTTTGGCGATCACCCCGCAAAAATTTGGTTTATTAAGACAACCTGCAAGTAACAGACGAACTTTATTAGACTGGGGGGTTTATTATAAAAATCCTGAATTTATGAAAATTCTAAAATCTGCTAAAAAAGTTATCTCGCAACGCAATACTCTTTTAAAAGCAAAAGCTCCTATCAACCAAATTACTGCTTGGGATAAAATACTAATCTCTCTAACTAATAAAATTAATACTATGAGATTAAGCTACTTTGAAGATTTAATGCTTGAGCTTGAGCCTAAAATTAAAGCAACATTTCCCGATCTTCCTATAAAAATTAGTTATTATCCTGGCTGGCGAAAAGATGCAAGCTTTGAAGATATTTTAAATAATAATTTAAATTTAGATTTAAAATCAGGTTTTACTCATGCAGGAGTGCAGCGTGCGGATATAAAAATAACTATTGAAAGACAAAATGCTAATGAGATTTTATCGCAAGGACAGCAAAAAACTTTAGTATCTTTAATGTTTTTATCACAAGCCACATTATTTCAAAAACATCAAAATAAGCCATGCATCTTATTATTGGATGATCTTAACAGCGAGCTTGACCCAAATCACTTAAGGCAACTTCTTGTAGAATTATTAAAACAAAAGCATCAGCTTATTTTAACGGCGATAAGTAAAGATATGCCGATTGTTAAATTATTAAATGAATTGGTTAAGCAGCCCTTGGGGGAGTTTTGTCTTGATGCCTCACCCGCCCTAAAGGAGACTGGGATCCCCATTCATACAGGTCAAACTTAAAAACCTAGTTATTATTATTTTTTAGCAGCTGATGATATTTACATCACCGAACATCTTCCATCTTTTTAGGAGACATCTTTTTCGGAGCCATGGTTACCTTTTCCTTTTTCTATACCCATAACAAGCATAGTAGATAAAGCCAGGTTTAGCGAAATCTGTATCTCCTCATAGATACAGATTTTAGAAAATCCTGTGTCTATGTATAAATATAGGTTGTTGTGTGTCTAAAAACCATAGCAATCTTAGCTATTACAGGAGAGTGGACGGGTAGGCTTAGCTCTTTTGGGTGCAGGTCCTGAATCAGGTTTTAGTGCCTCTCCTGCAACACTAGCAAATGGCATTGTAGGGACTACACCATCCTGACGATGCTTATCAAGCTTTGATAACATCCGTGCCACATAACCCTCCAAGCCAGATACCCCTAGAGTGTATCCTCCCTCTAATGTTATCAAGGCTCCAGATATTACATCTTTGTTAACTTTTATTATAGAATTTAGTTGCTCAAAAAAATAATCATAATCTTCCCTAGAAAATCTTTTTAAAGACTCCTCTGGTATTTTATCTCCACAATTACAAGTTCCACAAGGAGCCTTTTCATCTACAGAAGAGTCAAAACCAATCGGCAAGCTTAATACAACTTTCTTTTTGATTACACCTTCTTGCATATTATGAGTTTTAACTAGTTCTATCTGTTCTCTTATTTGATCTATTAGATGTTCCATTATTTCTGTGGGGGTTTTTTCACAGGTAGATAGATCTATTTTTGTTCCTCTATCAGATGGCATTGATCCCATCACTGTTGAAGTATCTTCATCAACATACTCGTTTCCTTTTTCTGGGTTAGGGTAAGGGTAAACCCTTGAATCATAAACATCTATGTGATAATGACTTAGACAACTTATAGTTACATCTTCACCTCTTTTCCTTTTTTTCGAAGATTCATCCTTTTTCTTCCAATGCTCCCAAGTATTTTTATTACCATTATCTTGATTGACGTCCAAACCTATTTGAATAACATGAGTATCAAAACCTTCCCCTTCATTTTTCTCTTGCATCATCTTTATGTATGCCATTTGTTTATTAAAGGCACAGAAACCTGATCCACCCTCAAAACCTGCATGATGGGTTGGGTCAGCAACTAAAACTTGAAGAATTTCTTTGGACTCTATACCTTGATGAAGTGCATGCAGTTGACGAATGTTAGACTCAAATGTCTGAATATTGAATTTTAGATCTTCCCCAAGACAAAAATGGGATTTATTTGTGGAACTCTTACGTATAATTTCTTCCAAATAATCAGTACTATGAGTTAAAGTTAGTGCTCTGTAAATTTGATCGCTTTTCTTGGATATTTCATTAAATGCAGCAAGTGCACCTTCAGGCTTATTGGTATTTATACATTCAAAAACTTCATTCCAGTCGGAAAGATCGTCTCCGCCGGATGATAATGCTACACATATTTCAGGTAAACCGTCAGAAATTGTATCACTCAACGCCCCAAGCCTTTTTTCTTGCGTATCTTCTTTTTGTTCGTCACTTCCAGCTGGCATCCTACGTAACCAATATTTTTTTGTTACTATAACTCTTGGCCAACCGCTTGGTTTACGTAGATAAAACAAAAATTCTGACTGATAATTTTTTACAGTATTTATTTCGACTTTTAAACGCTCTATTTCTTCTTCTTTAGAAGTTTGCTCAAGAAGTTTTTCATAAAACTTTAGAAAGGCATCCATTAAATCATTTTCCAAAGGGACAGTTTCTTCTCGTAAAAAAGCTATATAACTTTCCCACCCTTCTCTGTCAAAACGATTCCATAACTCTTCTACAGTTTTTACCGTTTCTTTTTTTATTTCTTCTTCTTCTGTTTCTGTTTCTTCTTCTGTTTCTGCCTTAAGACTGTTAGTGGCGTAATTTATGAATTTAATTTTAGTATCTATACCAGCCATAATTACAAACTACTATCTAAATTTAATATAAACAGAGAAAAGCTTTATTCCTTGCCATTTAATATTTTCCATAACATTTTACAAAAAATACTTTTACATGAGAACATATAGTATAAAATAAACTGCTACAAATCAATAAAAACCAGCTATATACTCAAAAAAAACACTACCTTTTAGTATAGGGGCGCATGTAAGGAACTTCTATGGAAATTTGTTTATCACAAAAACCTGGTTTAATTAATGAAAATAACTCCCACCGCAGTCGTTGCGAGGAACCCCCAAGCAGTCGTTGCGAGGAACCCCCAAGCAGTCGTTGCGAGGAGCTCAAAGAGCGACGCGGCAATCTCCTTCAGTAAAACTAGCGCATAATATCAGCTTCGGGTGGGAGATTGCCACACTCGCCTACGGCTCGCTCGCAACGACTAAATGGAACTAGTGCGCACCAGCCCAACTAGCATTAACCCCAACATCAACAATCAAAGGCACTTTAAGTTCAGCCGCTTCAACCATTGCATCTTCTAAAACAGCTGTTAAAACATCAACCTCATCTTCTGGAACTTCTAAAACAAGCTCATCGTGAACTTGCAAAATTAATTTGGCTTTAAGATTTTTAGCTTTAATTTTTTTATCTAACAAAACCATCGCACGTTTTATTAAGTCTGCTGCACTACCTTGTAATGGTGCATTAATAGCACTTCGCAAAATACCCTCACGCCTAGCACCTGGGGCAGTTTTAATATCGGGGAAATATAATTTTCTCCCAAAAATAGTCTCAACATAACCTTTATCTTTAGCTGACTCTCTAATATTAAAAATAAAATCTTTAACATTAGGATATTTCAAAAAGTATGAATTTATATATTCTTGAGACTCAGATCTTCCAATTTTAAGCTGTTTTGCCAAACCAAATGCGCTCATCCCATACATTAAACCAAAATTTATAGCTTTGGCAACACGCCTTTGCTCATCTGTTACATCAGCAACTTTAACTCCAAAAACTTCAGCGGCAGTTAATTTATGCACATCTAAATTATTTTCAAATGCTTTAATTAAACCTGGGTCATCACATATATGCGCCATAATTCTAAGTTCAATTTGAGAATAATCAGCAGAGATAATCTTCCATCCATCTTCTGCCACGAAAGCTTCTCTTATTAACGCGCCCTCTTTAGTTTTCATCGGGATATTTTGTAAATTAGGATCAGATGATGATAATCTGCCAGTCACCGTTCCCGTTTGGTGAAATCTTGCATGCAACCTACCAGTTTCAGGATTTACTAATTTTGGTAACTTATCTAAATAAGTATTTTTAAGTTTGGCATAATGCCGATACTTTAATAATAGTTTAGCAATATCATAGGTTTGCGCTAACTGACTCAACGCTGATTCCGACGTTGATGGCACCCCCTTTGGCGTTTTACTTAAAACGGGCAAACCCATTTTTGCATATAAAACTTCTCCAAGCTGCTGAGTGGAATCTAAATTAAACTCACACTGCGTAATACTCCAAACTTGTTCTTTTAGATTATTCAGCTCTTTAGTTATAACTTCACTTTGTTTGGCTAATTTATCACAATCTAGATTTACTCCAAAAAGCTCCATATCGGCAATAATTTCTAATAACGGCATCTCCTGCTTACTAAAAAGCGCATATGCTATATCATCTTTTTTAAATCTATTTTCAAAAACATCGTATAACTTAAAAGTAATATAGGCATCTTCTGCTGCATATAAATACGCAGTTTCTATATCTATTTGATTAAACGTTTTTTGCTTAACGCCTTTACCTGCAATTTCTTCAAAACTCACGCATTTATAACCCAAGTGCTTATTCGCAAGCGTGCTTAGATCATGCTTGTTTTTCCCACTATCAAATACAAAAGATGCTAGGGTTATATCAAAATAGATATTCCTAAGATCTATTTTATTTGATTTTAAAATTTCATAATCATATTTTAAATTTTGCCCAATCTTTTTAATATTTTCTGATTCTAAAATAGATTTTATATCAGCTAATATTTGCGCTTTATCTTGCAAATTACCTTGCAAACTATCTTTAAAAATATCTTCATCATGATCAAGAGGAATATAAATTGCTGCATCTTCCCACCCAAAAGATACTCCAACTAATTTAGCATTATGCAATGCGCTGCCACCTCCAATCCAGCAGCCTACTGCAACTTTCTTAGATCCTTTTAATTTTTTAAACCATTTTTCCCAGTCTTGTAAATTTTTTATACAAAAAAATGTTTTAGCTTTATCTAACACTAATTTTTCTACAGCATCTTTTACCGGAGCCTTATTAGGAGATGCACTTTTTTGCATTAACTTTAGAAAATCATCGCCTTGCTCATAAGAATTTATTTGGCTTAACCATCTTGAAAATCCAAGTTGCTCACATGAAGACTTAAACTCAGCAATATTAATGTCTTTTAAACTATAAGATTCTATATCGTGTGAGATATCCACATCTAATTTAATTGTTACAAGCTCTTTAGATAATTCTAATTGAGCTAGATTTTCTCGTAAGTATTCTCCAACTTTGCCTTTAAATTTATCCGCATTTTGAATAATATTATCTATATTTTTATATTCATCTAACCATTTAACTGCAGTTTTTGGCCCAACTTTTGGCACGCCGGGGATGTTATCTGAGGTGTCTCCAATTAAGGCTAGGTAATCTATAATCTGAGATGGTTCAACTCCAAATTTCTCTTTTACCCCAGCAGGATCTAGCACCTTATTTTTCATGGTATCAACTATGGTAATTTTGTTATCCACAATTTGTGCCAGGTCTTTATCTCCTGTTGAAACTAAAACATCAAAATCTTTTTGTTTAAAATAATTCGCACAAGTCCCAATAACATCATCAGCCTCAACTCCTTGCATACTAATTAAAGGAATACCCAAATATTCTATCATCTGCTTTAAAGGCTCAATTTGAATACCTAAATCATCTGGCATTTTTGCTCTATTAGCTTTATACGCATCATACATATCGTGCCTAAAAGTTTTACCTTTGGCATCAAATATCGCGGCGAAATGCGCACTTGGGTAATCTTGAATCAGGCGTCTTAACATATTTAAAACCCCTAAAATCGCACCAGTTGGCTGACCTTGTGGGCTGGTTAATGGGGGGAGCGCAAAGAACGCGCGGAACAAATAACCACTTCCATCTATTAGAATTAATAACTTTTTAT
>CAJQSL010000029.1 GCA_905612315.1 uncultured Francisellaceae bacterium | reverse complement strand
TTGAAAAACTTGATAGATCTGATTTAAAAATTTCTAAACCAGTTATAACAGCGCAAATAAAAGGCCTTAGCAAACATTTAAAAAAGCTAGATTCAAAAAAAATTCAAGATTTAATGAGCGTATCTGATAAAATAGCAGATCTAAATTATCAAAGATTTCAAGATTTTGACCCAAACAATTTTAATGAGAATAATTCCAAACCTGCAATTCTTGCACTTGAAGGCGATGTTTATAAAAATATAAACCCAAATACTCTTAGCGATGCAGTTTTAAATTCCGCTCAAAATAAATTAGGGATTTTATCAGGATTATACGGATATCTGCGACCTTTAGACTTAATCCAGCCTTATAGACTTGAGATGAAAACCAAACTTAAAACAGATAAACATAATAATTTATACTCTTTTTGGGCAGATACTATTACTAATCATATTAATGCTATTTTAAAAGAACAAAATATAACTAATAACTATCTAATAAACCTAGCCTCAATAGAATACTTCTCTAGCATTGATAAAAATAAAATTAATGCACAAATAATAAATATAACTTTTAGAGAATTAAAAAATTCGCAAGATATAAAAGATGCCAAAATAATTGGCGTTATGGCCAAAAGAGCTCGCGGGATGATGTGTCGCTTTATTCTAGAAAATGATGTTTCAGACCCAAAAGATTTACAAAAATTTAATTTGGCAGATTATGAATTTCAAAAAGATTTATCCAACACAGATGAGTATATTTTCATAGCCAAAAGATAAATAAAAATAACAATAAATAGGAGCTTCTAATGCCGAATAAAAACAAAACACTTAGAAGGCCACCAAAAAGCGAAAGCCAAAGAGTAAATCTCTATGCTGTAGCTGCAGAGGAGGCTCTCATTCCAGATAGCGTAATTCAAAAACAAAACATGCTCTACTCAATTGTTGAAAATCCTCCACATGAAGACCCTGAAGTCAAGTCAAAGTTAGATAGCCTAATTCTATATACTTTGGCAGATAAACCAACTATTTCACAAATTAATGAATATGCAATTGAAGTATTTAAACTCACAAAAGTAGGATATGTCTTTGGAGATAGCCTAGCTCCTTTTATTCGTGGGGAGATAAATACAGAGCCAGGACATGTTCTTGGAGATTTAGTAAATTTCAAACAAATATTTCTCGATGAAATGGATAAAGAATTCTTAAAATTCATCGTTGCTAATTACCATGACGAACTAAATTCAAAGGCAATTCTTAGACTTAAAAATGAAGATTTAATCCCGCATGCTAGCAATTTTTTTGATTTTCATATCCGAGTTATTAATAGCATGCCTCTTAAACGCCAGCAAAGAGAGTATGTATCTACACTCCTACCAGATGTCTGCATTGGAGATGAAAGATTAAATGAAATAATTGTAAATAACTTAAGATTCATGTCTGAACACCGCCATAATCATAGATCATTAACGATGCTATATGAAATGCAAACAGAGACTCCTGCCAAATTTAGCCCATCACTGGGCATTGATGGCCCGGGCATCGCATTAATGCGAAGGGTATACTCTGACGATGGAGAAACGCACCATCAAGAATTTTTAGATGTTGCAATTAAATCAGGTCATTATCATCTTGTTATTGATATCGTAAATACTCTTTTAAGTGTCAATAGAGAAGATGAACTTCAGCTTACATCTGAGGATATTTCTACAGAGCAACAAATCGCACTTCTTGAAGCTGCTATCGATGCTGAACCAATTGATATAGATGAAAGGCTAATAGCTTATCAGTGGATTTATAATTCTCTACCAAATTATTTACCTTGTGTGAAAAAAATAAACCCAGTTAAATATCTAGAAGAACATCATCAAGACACAAGAGCTTTGCAAAAAATTCATGATATGCACAAAGCCCATTATCAAACTCTTGCATCAATATTTACACCAGCTCAACAATTTCTAATACAAAAATTAGCTGGGAAAAGTGAGATTTTAATGCCAAACAAAGCTTCTTTAAGTAGCCTCTTAGAAGAGCTTATTCAAATGCAAGAAGCCTTATATGAACAGATAAACACCACATGCTCTTTTACCAGCAGAAACCTCTCTCAATTATCCATTAGCATAATTGGCGCTATTAAAAGCAAGATTATAGAAAAAAGGCAACAAGATTCATACTCTGCAGCTATCTGCTATTGTTATCTTTTATATTTGGTCCAAAGAGTTTTCCCAACTAGCTTATTAATTTCAGATGCAATTGCTCAACCAACTATCGAACAACCTGTAATAAGGTCAGAGGATATGGCAGCAAGATCTAAATCTTGGCAAATTAAGCAATATGTCGGAACATTCTTTTCAGGGGTTGAGCAAAGCGTAAAAGCTAAAACAGAAAAAGCCAAATCGTTATCTCCAAAATCAGCGGCAGCGGCAAAAGCAAAACCAGCACAACAATCCAGTGTAGATCTTGAAATTGACCCTACTTCAAAGAGAGCTCCGATTAGCTTAAGCAAATTTGAAGATGAAGCTGAAGCTGAAAGCGTTAAAACAAGATCAACGATAAAATCCCCAGATATTCATGATCAAACTACTGATCAAATCCAAGCTCAACGAACTTATATTGAGGGAATATTATTTTCTTCGGTTTTAGATTGCACTCGCCCTGAAGAAGAACTTAGATCTATTATTGACGAGCAACTTGACGGCTTAACTAGTCACCTTGAACGAGTGCCAGTTTCTAGTGGATGCGGCTCATTTATTAAAGATATGCAGCCTCCAAGCAGTGAAACACTTTTAACAATTTATGGCGGATTTTTACAAGCGCATAGACAAGATCTAGTACCAGCTCTTCCTGATAGGCATATATTATTATGAGTGAACTTCTAGAAGATATTTTGGAGATAGAAAATTCTAATTTCCATTTAGATTCAAGAAAAGTTCAAAAAGATGATGTTTTCTTTGCATATCCTGGTGAAACTCAAGATGGCAGAGATTTTATTGATCAAGCAATTAAAAATGGGGCTAGAATAATTTTTTATGAAGATTGCTCTAGCGCGAGCGAGCCTATGGCGAGCGTGGCAATCTCCTACCCAATACTAATACCCATAAGAAATCTAAAAAATAAAATCCCCGATCTTGCAAAACAGCTAACCAAAAAAAAATATCCAGCCCTATTTCAAAACCAAAATAACATTGATATTCAAATAACAGCAGTAACGGGAACTAATGGCAAAAGCAGTATTTGTCATTATATTAGCCAACTAACTTCAGCCATATCAAACAAAAACACTGGAAATATTGGAACTTTAGGATGCTTTGTTTATTCGCCTAAAGATATAAATAAAAATATAAAAAAACTCAAATCTGCCACACATACAACCCCAGACCCATTCACCCTGTGGGAACAAATAGCGCAATTAAAACTAAAACATGAGATCTCAAATTTAGCAATAGAAGCATCCTCGCACGCGCTAACACAAAACAGGCTCAAAAATCTCCCTATTGATACTGCTATATTCTCAAATCTAACTCAAGATCACCTTGATTATCATAAAACAATGGATAACTATTTTGCGGCTAAATTAAAATTATTCACTGAAAACAAAAACCTTAAGCTTGCAATAATTTATCTTGATTCTAATTTATCTAAACTCCAATTAGATAAATTAATAAATTATCTAAAAAATAATAAAATCAAATATATAACTTATGCCCTAAACTCAGCGCCGCTTTATAATTATTCTCCTGATTTTTATTATTCAGATATTTTACCAAATAAAAATGGTTTTAAAGTTAAGCTGCATACTCCAGATAATATTATTGATATTAATATTCCACTTTATGGGAGGTTTAATCTTGCAAATATTTTGGCAGCTTTAATTTCTATAGGTAAACCATCTACAGACAATGAACGAGATTGCATCAAAAGCTTGCTCGCAACGACTGCGCCCGGGAAACTAATTTGGTTTTTCGATGCGTCTAATAATTTGAATATAAATCATGATATTTTAAAAAAAAGCATAGAAAAAATTAGGCCCCTAGCTGGCCGAATGATTCCACTTAAAAATAAACAAGTATTTATAGATTATGCTCACACACCAGATGCTATTGAAAAAGCACTTCTTGCGCTAAAAGCGCATTTTAAAGATAAAAAAATAACTATAGTATTTGGCTGTGGGGGCAATAGAGATAAAGCAAAGCGCCCTCTTATGACTCAAGCTGCATTAAAATATGCTGATAATTTGATCTTAACTAATGATAATCCAAGAGATGAAGATCCTAATAATATCTTCTATGACATGACTAAACTATTTGATAGAGATAAATTTAAAATCAAAATTATTCCAGATCGAGAATCCGCTATTACTTTTGCTCTTAAAAATAAAAAAAATAATGAGATAATTTTATTAGCCGGCAAAGGCCATGAAACATCTATTAAGATTAAAGATAAAGTTATTAGCTGTGATGAAAGTGAAATAGTGGAGTCATTTCTTTGGTGATCTTTTGAGTGTAACTATAGCCAGAATAAACACTAGAAAATAAAGAAATGCAATAACTAACATGCTTGATTTCAATGCCGATGTGAAACTTACTGAGTTCATTTTAAAGACCAAATAAGAACTCATAATAGGCGCTCCTATCGCAGCACCAATCCAACGAATCATTTGCATCATGCCAACACCTATATTTATTTCATCTTCTGGCAAATAACTTAACCCCATAGGAGCTGTTGCAGAGTTTACTAAAAAGTAACCAAGACCATAGATTGCAAAACCTATCATTATACAAATCATACCCATATCAAGAGCCCAAGCAATCCAAATAAAGGATATGAAGCTAAATAGTATTCCAAGTAAAATAATTTTTCTAAATGTGAAAATTTTAAGCAATTTACCTATGACCAAAGATCCTAAAAACATAAATAAACCAAAAGGCAATAAAGACAAGCCAATATCTAAAGTAGAATAATGATAAACTTTATTTAAATACAAACTAAACAATATTACCCAAGAACTAAAACTAAAGTAAATCATCATCCCAATAATGCTTGATGATAAAAAATTGGCTCGAGTGAATAATTTATAATTAACCAGCGGATTCTTTTGCTTTAACTCAACTATACAAAAAGCAATAAGCCCGACAATCCAAATTAAGTGACTCATTATGGATGCTGTACTAAAAAAACCCCATTTTCCTTGCTCAGAGATAACTAAAGCAAAATCAGATAAAACAATTGTAATTAGAATCATCCCGGGGAAATCATAGGTTATATTAGGATTTTTGCCCCCACGAGGAACGCAATAATATCCACATACCAAAACTAAAACACCTATTGGAATATTTACAAAAAATAAACTTCTCCATGAAAAATAATATGACAAAAATCCAGCTACCAAAGGGCCGACCGCAAAACCAAAACCGGAAATCCCCACAGTAATCCCCATCCACTTAGCACGCTTATCTCCAGAGTACATACTTGATATAATAGCTAAAGAAATCATTACCATGGCACCGCCTGCTATTCCTTGCAAGAACCTACCTAAAACTAAAATCCATAACGCATTGCTTAAACCAATTAATATTGAGCTTAAAATAAAAACTATCACAGTTATAAAATATAATGGCCTGCGCCCATATCTATCAGCAAGTCTTGTAATACTAATAATAAAACCTACATAACCAATAGCAAATAAAGTAATTAACCAATGTACTTGGTCCATGCTGGCAGAAAAATAATTTGCAATACTTGGTAAGACCACCCCGATGCCTAAAAAATCTATACAAAGCATAAATGGTATTAGGGTTGTTGCACAAAAGAAAAGAATTGGATTAACTTGGCTTTTAGTCAAAATTATATCTCTAAATATTTTAGAACATTTTATTACTATAGCAGGCTAACTTAGTACACGACAAAGATAAATGGAAAGCTAAACGTAGTCGTTGCGAGTGCGCGTTAGCGAGCGCGGAAATCTCCTTCCAATTGCTAAGATGATATTATTACCATCGTAGCAATTGGAAGGAGATTGCTTCGTCGGCTAAAAGCCTCCTCGCAACGACGGCGTTCGTAAGGTTTGTCTATATAGCAGATTAAGTTTAGATCATTGATCTTTATATCATTGACTTTAACTCACCTAAAAGTATAATTAGCTAATATTTTCATCTCTTGCCGGGATGGCGAAATTGGTAGACGCGCCAGATTCAAAATCTGGTAGTAGCAATACTGTGAGAGTTCGAGTCTCTCTCCCGGCACCATCTTTTTTTTTATTAAAAAGACTAACCCTTACATTAAACTATAAGATTGTTTAGTTTTAGGTTCAGGTTCAGGTTTAAATGCAGGACTAACATAGTCTTGAATAGGGCACTGACTACTAACATAACCATTATAATGTGCAGCTACTTCCCCGTCTCCAGGTCTAAAATGAACAAACAAAGGGTCTTTAGAACTACCCTCTTCGATACTGGAACGATTACGGATCGAGCCATCATCAGTAAGGACAATAATTGGTTTACCCAACATTCGACTTAGAACCTTAGTTTCAACATCAGCACCCCACGCAATTCCATTTTCAATGCTATCAATATATTTATCTTTATTAGTTTCGCCATCAATATACGCCCTTAAATCACTATCTACCCCACCAGTTCTAAGCCTATTAGCCACTAAGTTCCTTAGTGAGGCGGCGTCCATTCCTGCTGTGTGCAATGCCACCGCATGATACAGACAAGAACCATCTCCAGGCACATTAACCAACTTCAAACCATAAAGCTTTTCCGGACTAGCTGCCGCTGCGGCTGCAGCTGCAGCGGCGGCGGCAGCCGCAGCGGCGGCGGCGGCGGCTGCCGCCGCAGACCTTGCTACTGCAGCAAGTGCAGCTTTTTGTACAGCAGTTTGTTGTATTTGCTTAACAGCCGTAACTAAGGGGCCATCAGGTTCACTAACATCTGCCACCAAGCCTTCCTTACTCTCATCTTCATCTGAAGATTCTGTTTTGTCTAACCTTTTTGCCAGGGAACCCATAAATGACAGTGTTTGACCAAACATAGATAGTTCCTCCTCTTTGGAAGGAGCCTGGACTCGCGCCACATCCTCGGCGCTTAAAGGCACCTGTCTAGGCCTTAGTACCTCTATAAATAACCCACCTATTTCTTGAGATAAGTCCGCATCACCTTTGAATAGATCTAATGTCTTATCCCTTAATATGTTTACAGATTTTTTAGCATCACCAAGCTCTCTTCTGGTAGAAGTTTTAGCTAAGAATTTATCTCTTATAGAAGCCAATTCTTGTATTAGCGGAGTTAGCTTGTCCTCTCCTGTTTGCTCACTTTGATGCATTTGTAACTTATCTATTAAACCATTTAAGGCTAGAGCACTTGTTCCTTGCCTATCAAATGATGCATAACCAAACTTAGATTTTTTCTTTTGCCACCGTTTATCTTTTTGCATTTCCCCAAAAACTCTTGTTACAAGTTGCTCTAGTTGCTGTGGAGTAACTTCTTTACCTAAAACCTCCCCTACTCTTTGTACTATTACTTTTGCTGGTAGTCTTTTGCTAAATAGATTATGAGATTTCTCACAATAAGATTTAGACCTTGGGATACAGGCAAAAACTTTCTTCAAATCTGATACTCCAAGACGTTCTTCACCTAAAGTTAGCGTAAATTCTGGTTTATCCGTTCCCTGTGTCTCTAGCCAAGATTCTATAGAAAACTTACTTGAATATACTGCCGGCTTATAGGACTTAACATCTGATACTAAGACATCATTTTTATCCATTAATATCCGTAATGACTCCTCTTGAACCACTGAGGAGTCCAACGTATAGAGGTAATCCAAAGTTCCCTCTATATCTTTAACTATGGGATCATCACTATTCCCACCTAAGTTATTCTTTTTTATATCTTCTTTAATAAAAGTCAGCTCAATATCAGCTAATTTCAATAACAAAAGATTCTTAAATTTAATATCTACCCCAGATGCTTGTTCGCTACGTAAAAAATCTATCCATTCTCTTACCTGCTCTTTAGAAACATGCCCTGGAAGACACCCCATATCAAAATCTTGCCTTAAAGATACTAGCTTATCTGAGTCATCTGTACCACTACCGCGACCAAAAATAGGTTTGTTCTGCTCCTCTACTGTAAAGCTATTGAGAGCACCTGCTAGCTTCTTAAGTATTAGCTCAATTATCTGGCTATTGCCAGAAGCTATTGCCTTTTGTAATAATAACTGTCCTCGCCTACTTGAGCCTGAGCTTTCAGAAAGATAAAAGTCTCTGGGCCATAAAGTCAAACGTTTATGCTTGCAGACCTCACCTAATAAGCGAGTGTCTTTATGCTCAATAGAAAGTTTAATAAGTTCCTTTATAAGGTCTTCACTTAATCTATAGGTAGCCTTAGTTGCTATTTCCTTTTCTTCAAATAGATAATATAAGGCATCTATACCTTTGGCATCTCCTTTTTGCCATAAATCAATAGCACATCGAACAATCTGATTCAAAACAGCGTCAGCATAAATCCTATCCCCAAAATCATCAAATTTTGACTTCATTCCTATGGTAGAAATATACCGACTATCAAATACTTTTTTAATATACTTTTCAGCTGCCTTATTATTATATTTAATCTTACCTCTAACACGTTCGTGAAACAAAACATCATTGTCAATATTGTTGCATATAGCTTTAGCATAATCTGCTTGAGACTTAATGGTCTGTGCTATCCTCTTGTAATCTCTTACTCTATATTCCTGCCCCCTTATGGCAGACATAGCAACATCTCGCATCTTTTTCGCTAACTCAATCTCAACAGCTGGTCCTTTACTGGAATAACCATCTGATGTAACTACATACTCACCACAATCATCAAATAAGTCATCATTTTCTCCAGAAAGCAAATCTAAAACCTCCTTATTGAGTCCTTCTAATTCAGATAAGTCAACAAAATCCTCTGCATGCTTTAAGAATTGCTTAATGAGAGATGATATTATAACTAAAGCTGTTCTCTTCCTTGCGCTTTCACCATCAAAAGGATTTCTGTTAAGCAAGCCTATATATTTATCTAAGAGAAAACCATCATGAAAAGGATGTTCTGAACTATAATCAAGAAGCATCTCAACTATGCTAAATCTATTTCTATTTATAGCCCAATCCAACATTCCACGATAATATTTCATAGCATTTAGATCACCCTTACCTTCGGGTATTAAGGTGCAGCCTGCAACAAAGCTCTTACAACGCAAATAGCTAGACTCATGCATTTTGGGTCCAGAACGATCATAAATAGATGCATTATTAATTTCGCGCACTAAGGCTTCAGCCTTACTAACATATTCGTCATATTTGACGCTAGAAAAGTGGCGCACAATGTTCTCTAAATCTTTTTGGGAAACCTGTATCACCAAACTTTCAGTAGCTTTTTTTGCTATAGCTGCTTTTCCTTTCGTGATTTTATGAATTTGATTTGGAGCATGATAAATCTTAGATATAGGCAGCATTCCAAATATACTCTCCAACTCATCTAAAGAAAAACTCTTGCTTCCTATTTTTAATTTAAAACTAGGATCCTGTGCTTTTTTCTCAGCGAGAAACACTTCAAAAACAAACCTTAATGGCAAGTTATTACTTAAACTTTCCGGAGCTTCGTTATATTTTTTAGATTTAGGTAAATATTTTAGAAGATTAAATAATTCTTCTGGGAAATAATCAACGCCATTTAACCCAATAAGCGGAATACTTTTTCTAGAATCATCCTTATTTACTCTACCCAGCCAACCATATAATGAAGCAAACTTGGTTTCAAGACGATCCAAGTCTGCCCTACGAATATGGGAAATCAAATCATCACCGCAAGCCTTTAAAAAAATATCGACTGGAAGTATATGCCCAAACCTTACACTCATAATGAGTCCACTACTTTTACTTGGAAAAGCCTGTTTTAAAAGTTCGCTGAAACCAATCTCGTGGCAAATCTCTTTCATCCTTTTGACATGAAGTTCTTTCTCTTCGTCCCCCATCTTGTCTGCCCAGGATTCCAAATTATTAATTAAATCAATAACTCCCATTTTAGCGATTCTGGCCCTGTTAACCTCTAAGCTAGCAACCCTAGAATTGAATCTGATTTTTACGTTACTCATAATAATTTGCCCCATATTAGTAAAAAAGTATTTATCATCAAAACAACACATTTAATGTTCTGTTTTATCTAGGCAAATAATAAACCTTAATAGTTAAGGATATATTAGTAAAAGCCTCCTTGTTTTTACTAAATATTTTTATGTAAAAAGAAATAGTTAATTATCTCATGGCCTATTCACATAAAACCCATATTGCAAAACTTGCTCTTCTTTAAGATAAGACTTTAAACAGCTCAAAGAAATTGCTGAGATAATAATTAGCATTATGCTAGTAGTTATTAAAATAAAACCGCTATTTTTTGCTCTCCTATTTAATCTGTTTTTTAACTCTAAGATCATAGACAGAACTATCTCCTTTAAAATTTGCTAAAATATGCAGCATAAAATGTTGATAAGTATTAGAAGAGCTTTTATTAGAATTATTAATTTGTGAAATCCTGCCATCTTTATCAAGATAAGATAAAGCAATAGCATTTACTCCTTTTAATAATAATTGCTTAGGCTCTGTAGAATCTAGCCTAAATTGAAATAATCCATAATTACTTTTATCATTAATTAGCCCTTTATTTAAACTCACAAAATAAAGCATATTTTTGGAGTTTAAAATCACATCAGATTTTATATCTAAACCTGGGTAACGCTTATTAGCCTCATGTTTTGTATAAGCTTTTTGAATAACTAAATTACTAATTAGGTTATCCAAAAACATCTTATCTGTTAGGTTATTTAACTTATTTTCTATAATTTTTTTATGATTTATAGCGCTTGAAAATAAACTTAAAACTATTGATAACATTATTGCAGATATTATCAAATATATTAAAACTTGAATTAGTGAGTAGCCAGACTGATATCTTTTTTTATTTTTGTATTTAAAAGCTTTTATCATTTTTTGTTACTCCATAATTCTAAATCAGCCTCCTTTAAGATTTTTGATCTATTAGCCAATAAAACATGTAATTTGGCATGACAAATTTGTTTATCACAAGAAATATTTTTGATAGCAAAATCAAATAAAACTGGGGTTTTAAATTTGATCTTTGAAATAAAAACAGGATTTAAACTCGAACTAATATCAAAAGCATTTTCTAAAGTTAATATCTGCTTTATCTTATTTTCAGAAATCTCCGGTAAATAACGCATTATTTGGCGAGCTTTAGAAAATAAAATCTGCCGCTCATATAAAGATGCTATATGATTGTCTACTCTATATAACAATTTTAAGCTCCCTAAGCCCATTATGCTTATTAACAACATGCTAATTAATACCTCAATATTTGATATCCCCAGTGATAGCTTTATATTATTTTTCATAAATTCAAATTTTTAATAAAATATAAATACCAATTTAAATCCAGCTTAAAATAAATTACAATACTTCATGTTTTTTTAGATAAAACTTAAATTAAGTTAAAATATGTTACCGATTACTTCATTAAAACTATTAAGCGCCCTTGCGATATTTTTTATCACATTATTTGCAGGCAGCTACCCTTTTATAAAAAAGGCGAAATCACTTAAAGCTCTAGATTTCCCTATTGGTGAAGCTCTTGCTTGCGGAGTTTTCTTAGGGGCCGGTTTAATTCATATGCTAGGAGATGCTACAAATATATTTTCCCGAAATGGCATAAAATATCCGCTAGCTTTTTTAATAACAGGTGCAACTTTCCTAATACTACTTTGGCTAGAGCATTTAGGGCGTGAGCTCTATCATCATGAGGGAGAGCAAGCCCCAGGGTTTGCCATATTAGCAGTTATAATGTTATCTATACACTCTTTTTTAGCTGGCGCTGCTCTTGGAATAAGCTCTGACTTATCTGTATTTATTGTTATCTTAATGGCGATCTTAGCGCACAAGTGGGCTGCAAGTTTTGCTCTATCTATTCAAATAAACAAAAGTAATCTATCTGCCAAAATAGGATTAACAGCTTTTATGATTTTTGCAATTATGACTCCTATTGGCATAATTTTAGGACATTGGTTTGCACAATCTGTTCACACTATGCCCCTATTACCCGCCACTTTCTCAGCACTAGCTGCCGGGACATTTCTATACATGGGAACTTTACATGGGTTATCGCGCGCGGTAATGGTTAAACAATGCTGCGACTTGAAAAACTTCTCATTTGTAATTTTAGGCTTTGCACTTATGGCTATCGTTGCTATTTGGACCTAAAACTAATTACAATACAAACTAATAAAATTAAAGCACCGACCGCCGTCGTTGCGAGCATACTTGCGAAGCAATCTCGTGCATAGCACGTATCGATTTATAAAAATCGATAAATTTTAAAGCATAACATAAAAGAGTTAAATTATGTCCAATAACAATCTTGCGATTGAAATCAAGAACTTAACTAAGATTTACTCTAATAAAGTTAAAGCTCTTGATAATGTTGATCTAAATATTAAACAAGGCGAATTCTTTGCCCTACTTGGGCAAAATGGAGCTGGCAAATCAACCTTAATAAACTGCGTTAATACTTTAAATATCCCAACCTCTGGGGAAATTAAAATTAATGGATTTGATTTAAAAACTCAAACTTTTGAGGCAAAAAAAATACTTGGTGTAGTACCGCAAGAAATTAACCTAGATAGATTCATAACCGTTTATGAAACCATGATATTTCAAGGCGGCTTATACGGGCTATCAACCAAAGAAACTAAAAAAAATACTGAAAAAAGATTAAAAGAGATGAGACTTTGGGATAAGAGAAAGTCTCAAATAGGTCTTTTATCCGGTGGTATGAAACGCCGTCTTATGATTGCAAGAAGCCTTATCCATAACCCAAAAGTATTATTTTTAGATGAACCTACAGCTGGAGTTGATATTGAAATTCGCCACGAAATGTGGGATTTATTGCAGCAGCTTAATAAAAAAGAAAAGATGACCATCATCCTAACTACCCATTATCTAGAAGAAGCTGAACTTCTATGCAAAAAAATCGCAATAATAAAAAATGGGAAAATAATTAAACAATTATCAGCATCTGATCTTAACGCTGAATTACAAAATGAAATTTTAGATATATCAATAGGTTCAAATATTACTAAAAGCCAAATAAATAACCTTAAAAAATCAGAAATAGAATTTACGATACCATCACCGGATAAATTACATATTATATGGCCATACCAAAAGCCACTTAATTCGCTATTTGAAATATTAACTCAGAATAAAATTAACATATCACAAATAGATGTAAAGCAATCTAGGCTCGAAAGATTATTTTTAAGCCTTACTGATTAAACCAGATAGTAAATAAATAAACCAATAAAAAATTAATTATTAAATAACGAGAAGTTATAGCATGACAAGCTCAACCCAATTAAACATTTTAAAAAGCATTACAAAAAAAGAAACCGCTAGAATCTTTAGAATATGGATGCAAACTCTAGTTCCACCAATTATAACGATAACAATTTATTTAACAATTTTTGGGAATATCATAGGAAGCTATGTTGGTAAAGTTGATAATGTGAAATATATATCATTTATTATCCCAGGGTTCATAATAATGTCCGTAATAAATGGAAGCTATGCTAATGTTTCTAGCTCTTTTTACGGTAGCAAGTTTAGTAGATCAATTGAAACGCTTTTAATCTCACCAACTTCAAGCTGGATGATAGCCATAGGATATGCACTGGGAGGCGTCACAAGAGGAGTAATAACAGGAGTTCTTTTATATATTATGTGTAATATATTTCACCTATCAGGCCTAGCTCACCCTATTGAAGCAATTTTAATCCTAATTTTATCTAGCTCTTTATTCTCTTTTCTAGGATTAATTAACGGCATATATGCCAACAACTTTGACCAAGTATCATTCGTCCCAGCTTTTATAATAACTCCATTAGCATACTTTGGAGGCGTATTTTATAGCGTTAATCAACTGCCAAGTGGGTGGAGATATATATCTTATTTTGACCCGATATATTATTTGGTAGATGGTCTTAGGCATGCTTTTTTAAATATAAGTGCTACGCCATTTTCAAGGACTCTAGCAATTATAATAATCCTAAATATCTTGTTATTTCTACTAACGACTTATCTGATTAAAAACTCAAAACGCTTAAGAAACTAAGCTAAGCTTCCTCAAAAACTAAAATCTAGTATATTTCATTGCTTTTTATTACTAAGCTATTTATTATCATTTTGCTAAATCATAGTACATTAAATATATAAAAATCTATTAGCAAAATTCACCAACACCGCCTAGAGTTAATAACAATAAAATTTTCAATTTATAAAATTTATAGAGGGAGTGATGAGCAAATATCCAAAAGACGCAAAAGAAGAGAATAACTCTAATCAAAATCAAACTATTACGTCTAAACAAAGTAAAGATCCTAAATTTCCTAAGGCTAAATTAAATAAAGCCTCTGATACTATACAAAAAATTCTTGATTATGCCGACATAAAAATTGGTGGTGACCATCCATGGGATATTAAAGTAAAGAACCCTAGAGTTTATAAATTAATTATATCTGAACAAGGCATGGGTATTGGTGAATCCTACATGAAAGGCTGGTGGGAGTGCGATAGAATTGATATGTTAATTGACAAAGTTATGCATGCTAATTTAGAAGATAAACTTAAGCATAATTGGAACTTAATGATCCAAATAATTATGCATAAAATTTTTAATCAACAAACTAAAAAGAAATCTCTCATAGTTGGTAAAAAACATTATGACATTGGTAATGTGCTTTATACTAGCATGCTAGATTCAAGCATGTCTTATAGCTGTGGCTACTGGAAAGATGCCAAAAATCTTGAAGATGCTCAATGGAACAAATTAGATCTTATCTGCCGCAAGCTAGGCCTTAAGCCTGGAATGAAAGTATTAGATATTGGCTGCGGCTGGGGCGGCATGGCTATCCATGCTGCTAAAAACTACGGAGTTGAAGTTGTTGGTGTTACCATTTCAAAAGAGCAACAAAAATTAGCCCAAGAAAAAGCTAAAAACTTACCTATTGAAATAAAATTCCAAGACTATCGTAGTCTACTAAGGTCAAAGCCAAAAACATTTGATAGAATAATTTCAATTGGCATGTTTGAGCATATTGGCCAAAAGAACTATAAATCTTTTTTTAAAGTAGCAAATCATGCGATGAAAGATGATGGTTTCTTACTCCTTCACACAATAGGATCAAATAAATCTAAAACAAACTTTGACCCATGGATAAATAAATATATTTTCCCACATGGCGTGCTTCCATCAGCTACACAAATATGTAAATCCTGTGAGAAATACTTAAAACTAGAAGACTGGCACAACTTTGGTCCAGATTATGACAAAACCTTAATGGCTTGGCATCATAATTTTAATAAGCATTGGGATAAAATTCAAAAATCTGACCCCAATAAATATGATGCTAAATTCAAACGCATGTGGAACTATTATTTACTACTTTGCGCCGGATTATTCAGATCCAGAGAAATACAACTTTGGCAAGCGGTATTCTCTAAGCATACCTTTAGAGGGGTTTATAATCCGGTTAGATAACAACTCTATACAAAAAATTATAATTCAAAGATTTGGGCAAATTATCTAACTCGTTGATGATGCAATAAATCTCATTTGTATAAAATAAGCTCATAAGCTTTGAAATAGTTGTATAACGAGGGTTCGATATAACCACACCCAACGCGGTCGAGACGCACCACCCGAGGTTGCTTCGCCGTTGCCTCGCAAAGACTGCGGTGTGTGGTTCCTCGCAAAGACAAAAAAGGAGTCGTTGCGAGCGAGCGTAAGCTTGCGTGGCAATCCCCTTCCCGAAGCTGATATTATTACCCTAGCTGCAGTTAGGCAGGAGATTGCCACACTCGCCTATGGCTAGTTATTGCCCTACGTTAAGTAGGTCCATCCATTAAACTAAGATTGGCACTATCATGAGATTTACCTTCTAATTGAAATGGAATAAAACCAAGAATTAGCTCTAGAATATGACGCCCAGGAATCTTTTTCGTAATACCCTCCAAAAGATAATCCTGATGTATTTTTTGCCTTGTTTCATCAGATGTAGCAGCAGGGTCTGGATAATAAACATTCAACTTAGACTTGTTATTACTATAAAAGGGTAAGAATAACCTAGCTGCAAGCTTACTAGAACTATTACCAATTGGAGTAACTAAAGCATCTGCACTAATAAAATATGCTAAAAAAGCACCATCCAAAACACTAGGAGCAAGAACAGGAGCAAGAACAGGAATAAGAACAGGAATAAGAACAGGAGTAACTAGCGCAATTTCATCGCTACGCCCACTGAGATCTTTCATTTCGATTTCACATCCTTCTTCACATCCTTCTTCAAATCCTTTTTTTCTAAAACCTGGCATAACATCCTCTCTCATTTAGTTTACTTGAGTTTAGATAGCAGCAACAACCTTTCTAAATTTCCAGAAAATTGCCAGCGCACAAGCTCTCAATTTATTATTATAACTAACTATATATTAAGATAGGATTAACAAACCATTAGTTAAAAATACTTATATTTATCTAAACCTGCGCGGTTTTTACCCAAGATTGACATCCTACCCGCCCTAAAGAGACGGGGTTTTACGGCGCAGGTTAGATAAACTTTGATGCAAAAACATAATTATCTTGATTAAAGAAACTAACATCAAGCCCAAAATAACCTAACATGATCCTTCATTCGCTTAAAGAAGCCACCTTGAGCTACGTCATTAAGAGCAATAACAGCTGCTTTCTTTAAGATGATCTTATTCTCTGATTTTTTATCTGTATCACCTGAACTATCTGCCTTATCATCAGAAGATTTAGAAGATTTATCAATATAAAAAACAACTTCGCCTAGATTATCTCCCGCTTTAATAGGAGCTTTTAAAGTTTTATGAAGCTTTAGCTGCGCTCTAATTTTATCTTTCAAATCTTTCGGATATGTAACCCAAACAGAATCTTTAACTACAACAGACACCTGATCACTTTCACCTAAATAAACATCTGCTTTTTTAATTACTTCGCCACTTTTGTAAAACTCTTTTGATTTGAAAAAGTGAAAACCATATTTTAATAAAGCCTCAGCGCCAGTGGCACTTGCCATTCGGTTATCAGCGCCTAAAACTACCGCTATTAATGGCATCGGGTTATCTTTTTGACTAGCACTACCTACCAAAGAGTAACCCGCATAAGATGTTGAACCTGTTTTCATGCCAGTTGCATCAGGGTATAAAAACAATAATTTATTATAATTAGGCTGTTTAATATCGTTATATGTAAACCACTTTTGGCTAAACCAATGGAAATACTGTGGATAATCTAACATAACCGCTCGCGCAAGTTTAAATAAATCATATGCACAGGTATATTCATTTGGTGCCGGCAAACCCATAACTGTTGCATAATGCGTATTATCCATTCCAAGTTTTTCAGCTTCATTATTCATAAGATGTACAAACGCATCTTGAGTACCAGCAATGTGAGTTGCCAATGTTACCGCCGCATCATTGCCTGATGCAACTGCAATACCTTCAATTAGCTCCTTAACACTTACATAACTACCAGGTTTTAAAAACATTCTAGAGCCACCAGTTGCCCATGCAACTTTTGGCACTCTAATCTTTTGATCAAGCTTTAAATCTCCAGATGCTAGCCTTTGCTCCACGATATAAAGCAACATAAGTTTTGCAATACTCGCAGGTGGCACCCGCTTATAAGCATTAAAATTAGCTAGTAATTGTCCTGATTTAGCAGCCGCAAGAGCATAAGATTTCACACTCAAGTTTGGTTGAGATGGCAAATCTTCTGAAAAAATAGAAGACAATGATTCTGGCACTGGATTTACCTGATCCTCTGGCGCAATTGGAACTTGTGATTCTAGAGGCACATGCGCATTAACATCAACCGCGCCATATAAATTTAAGGGCACGCCATCTGTGTGAGCCACTCTATCTTCAGCAAATAACCCACAGCTTAGAAAAACACCAGCTAATAATATTAGTTTTATTTTTAATAATTTCACCTAGCCAACTCCTGCTTTAAAATAATAAATCTTGTAAAATAGTTTTTAAATCTTTCACATTATCCGCTTGATAAGGAGCTGAATCAATGACAACCTGCCTTTTAGCATGTTGCGTATATGCAATAAAACTATCTACCATACCAGCTTGATAAATCTGAAGATCCGTAAAACCATCGCCTATTAATATACTAGGTTTATCCCAGTTTTTATACCACCTTTTATCTTCTAGAGCTTTAATTTTAGATTGATTACACGGATATAAATCAGCACTTGCTAAACTTAAATATTTGCCATTTTCATCAAAGACAACTCCACTTCCATGAATTTTATTTTTATCAAAACCTAAATCTACTAATGCAGGCATTATAATCTCAGATAATCCTCCACTTAAAACCCAAAGATCAATATTATTATTTTTTAAATATAAAACTAATTCTTTTAAACCTGGCGTTATGTATTTAGTTAAGCTTTTGGCAAATGGAGCAATATCATTTTTATTTAAATCTAAAATTTCTAATCTTTGCTCTAAGCTCTCAGTAAAACCTATTTCACCTGACATCCCCTTATTTGTTAAGGCACGAATTTTGGCTAATTTATCTGGGAAGTTTTTTAAAATAGGAACACTTAATTCATCAAGAGTCTCAATTGTGAAAATAGTTGAATCTGCATCAAAGATTACTGTTGGCATAATAAAATCTTAATTTATATTTTTTTGCAAATCTATACGTGCTGCGCACGAGATTACTTCACAAGTATGCTCGCAACGACGGCGGCCAGTATTTTAATTTAACTATATTATAAACAAAATTGCGAAATTTGGCGATATAACATATGCTAAATTTAGGTTGAGCAAAAAAATGGTACAAAAAAATGAAACTAGCTTTAAAATTTTCCTTAATATCTATAACCATATTAATTGGCATATACTTTTATTGGCCTACAATTGCTCACGCAGCAACTCAAACCCACGACGAGTTAGAGCACGCTCTTAGCGATAATCACATATTCGGCAAAGTTGAATATTTATTTATGCTTAGATTAATAACAGCATTCGTTTTAGGCTGTATAGCAGGAATAACCCACAGCTGGAGTAAAAGCGCAACAGTCACCATAAGTCTAAAAACTTATGGCGCGGTAGCACTTGGTTCTGCAATGTTTTCTTGTATATACACCCATTTATTTTTTAATACCCTCTCCCCCAACCCATTACAAAACTTAGGGTCAATTACAACTGGTATTGGTTTCTTGTGTGCTGCGGTAATATTTAAAGGGAAGGATTTTATTCGCGGATTATCAACCGCTGCAACCATTTGGACTACTGCATCAATCGGCACAGCTTGTGGTTGCGGACTATTTGGCCTTGCAATTATGGGGACGGTTATTATTTCTGCGTTTCACTTACTTCCATCGAAAGGCTCACACGTCAAAAGCTCCGAGCATGATTAATATTTAACTTAAATAATTTTATCTATATTAGAGACAGCGACTCTGGCAACGCCATCTTGCATATTAGATGATTTAATATCTTTAGCATCAGGCTTTATCGCATGCCCAAAAATATACTCCATACAAACCGGATAAAAACCATCATCACTCTTAGGATATGCATCTAACATATTATTCCATAAACCTTTTCCCGTAAGAGACTTGCGCCTAGAAATATCAATATATTGCTCACCCATGCCTTTTAAATCATAAAATAATTGATCCAGGCTTTTATATTTAAAATCAACCCACTGACAATCCATTACTGGGTCTAAAAATCTAAATCTTTTTAAAATATCCCCAATGATATGCATATCATAGAATCTATGCACATGAGAGAATTTATCTTGAGATTTGCTCCAAGCTGATCTCAATTCTTTAAAACTATCTGGGCCTAAGCTTGAGAATAAAAATAAGCCTCCATCTTTTAACACTCTAAAGCAATCTGTTATAACAGAACTTAAATCATAAAAATGCAAAGCCTGATTAGAAATAATCAAATCAAAAGATTTATTTTTAAATGGCAGCTTTTCTAAATCAGCCTGAACAAAAAAATTATTATTTAAATTTTTTAAAAGAGGATCCTTGCCACAACTTAATCTCTCATAAGTTAGCTCTAAATTATAAATTTTTGCATCTTTAAATCTTTTTCTTATCTCGCAGCTTAAATCACTAGTTTTAGATCCTAAATGCAAAATTCTCTTAGCTTCAAGAAATTTCATATAATCTAAACGCTCAACTAATCTTAAGCCTGACTCTTGCTCAAGATAACTAAATTGAGAGTAATTTTTAGCAGATTTTTTTTGATTTTGAATAAATCTTCCAAAATCTATACAGACTGGATCATCATTTTGCTTTAAAATCAAAGAATCATCCTCCATTTATGAAACCGGAAAGTATAATGAAATTATATCAATATAACCACTGCCCTTATTGTGTCAGAGTAAAAATGATGCTGGGGCGCAAAAAATTTCAATATGAAACTATAACAATTGCGTATGATGATATAAAAACTCCTACTGAAATAATAGGAAAAAAATTACTACCCATATTAATAAAAAATGATAATACAGCCATGAGAGAAAGCCTGGATATCTTAAAATATCTAGATAACTTAGATGAGAGCCCAATCTTATCGAATAAGAAGCTACCAAATAACATCAATGATGCTTTATTCAATCTGCGCAAAAATGCGAATAAACTACATAAACCCAGAATAGTTCATGCAAATATTAACGATTTTGCAACGGCAGGATCCATAGAGTATTTCGAGAATAAATTCAAAAAAAAATATGAAACTGACTTCAAGCAATGCATTAAAGAAACAAAAAATCTGCTACCAGAAGTTCAATATAATCTAGATAAAATAGATGACTTATTAACAAGCCAGAAAAACATATATCAAGATATATTTGCCATGGCTGATATCCACCTATTTCCTGGGTTGCGCAACTTAACAATTGTCAAAGAGATTAATTTCCCAAGCAAGCTCAAAAATTATATGTATTATCAGGCAGAGCAAGCTGAGCTAGAATTATTTTTTGATCAAGCCATTTAAATTATTACTTAACAATAACAATTCTTAAAGCATGAATATCTGGGCCTATCATATGATCAAGCACTTTATAAACACTTTTATGAGATTCTATTCTGGACTTTCCCTCTAAATCTTTAGCTTTTATCTTAACTGTAAAGTGCCCAGCACCAGATGTATTACCAGCATGCCCGATATGAGCTGCACTATCATCAATAACTTCTAAAAGCTCTGGAGAAAATGTATCCTGCAATAAAGATTTTATTACTTCAACTCGATCTGAATTATTCATCTTGCTTATTTTTCCCTTGTTTTTGAGTCCAAATTTGAACCTATATTAACCTGATCTTTGTGCTTTTTCATAACTAGTATTAAATACACAGTCTGAATGAAAACAAATATCAAGGTTAAAATCAACATTCCAAATAACTTAAAGTTAACCCAATCAGCAGTTGAATAATGATACATAACATATAAATTAACTGAACCAACAACTAAAAAGTAAACTCCCCACATAAGATTTAGCTTAGACCAAATCTTTGCTGGCATTTGCATTTGATGCGCCATCATTCGTTCTATTAATGATTTTTTAGTAAATAATTGCGAACCTAGAAATACTATTCCTAATAACCAATTCAATACTGTAATTTTCCATTTTAAGAACATTACATTATGAAATATTAAAGTTACCGCACCAAAAACAATAATTAGCACAAAACTTAATTTATACATAAATTCTATCTTGCCATACCTGAGCTTTAATAAAACCACCTGAAAGACTGAAGACACCATTAAACCTGCAGTACCCACATATATGCCAAATATCTTGTATAGCACAAAAAACACTATAACTGGGAAAAAATCAAGTAATAGCTTCATAATTAAACAATCTCAAAATTTATCAAAAATAGCTTATTATTATATCATAATATAACAATAAATAATACGTAAATATTATTATGTTTGATTAGGATTTTGTTAAATTATCAGCTGCCGCTTTTTTCATGGCTTTAATCATTTGATGAAGTCCATTTGATCTAGTTACTGATAAATGCTGATCAAAACCTATCTGTTTAATAAATGATAGATCAGCACTTAAGATATCTTCAGGTTTTTGTTGATCAAAAACTTGTAATAACAAGCCCATTAAACCTTTAACTATAGCCGCATCTGATGTGCCATATAACTTTAACCTGCCATCTTCTTGCGCTTTAGAATAAAACCATACTTGCGATTGACAACCACTCACAAAATTTTCATCTGTCATTTTATCTTGAGGAAAATCCGGCAAATCATTGCCCAAGCTTATTAAATACCTATATCTATCAGCCCAATCTTCAAAAAAACTGAAGTTTTCTATTATTTCAGTTTGAATATTATTAATACTACTCATTTTTATAAAACCTCAGTAAGTAATTTGATAAGCATTATCTATAGATTCTAAATTATTTCCAACTATTAAATTAGCTTTTTATCAATTGGATTAGGAATATATTAACTTTTAAGGATGGTGTGTTTCAAATTTATTTATTCATATACAGCTTTATAAAAGGTATAATACATTTGAAGTTAGCCAGGCAATCGCCGTTTTATAGCGGAGGAAAGTCCGGGCTCCATAGGGTAGAGTGCCAGGTAACGCCTGGGCGGCGTGAGTCGATGGAAAGTGCCACAGAAAATATACCGCCGAAAGGTAAGGGTGAAATGGTGCGGTAAGAGCGCACCGCGCTTGTAGCAATACAAGTGGCAGGGTAAACCCCACTCGGAGCAAGACCAAATAGGAATGCTATGGTGTGACCCACACTGCATTCGGGTAGGTTGCTTGAGGTGATTGGTGACAATCATCCCAGATGAATGATTGCCCACGACAGAACCCGGCTTATCGGCTAACTTCTTTTTATTATTAACCTAAATTAAGACATAAAAATGCATACCAGCGTCCTACTAAAGCAAAGTATTGAATCTCTAAATATAAAACCTAATGGAATATATATAGATGCAACTTTTGGTAGGGGCGGCCATAGCCTTAAGATACTCGAGAAACTAGATGCAAATGGCAAATTATTTGCTATAGACCAAGACCCTGAAGCTATTGAATATGCAAATAATCACCCTGTTTTCTCAAAAGATAAAAGATTTAAAATATTGCCGGCGAATTTTAGTGATCTTAAAAGCTTATGCGAGCAACATGATTTAATAAAAAAAGTTAATGGCATATTATTTGATTTTGGAGTTTCATCTCCTCAGCTTGATCAAGCCACAAGAGGCTTTAGTTTCTTAAGAGATGGCCCGCTTGATATGCGCATGGACCCAACAACTGGCATATCCTGCAAGGATTTTATAAAAGAATTAACAGAATCTGAACTTACTGATATATTAATAGATTATGGCGAAGAAAAATTTGCTAAAAGAATTGCTAGAAATATAAAAGATTATCTTAAATCTAAAGATATAACTAATACTCTAGCCCTTGCCAAAATAATTGAAAATTCTATCCCAAGAAAATTTCATGAAAGAAAGAAACACCCAGCGACAAGATCTTTTCAGGCTTTAAGAATAGCAGTTAATAAAGAACTCGATGTAATTGAAGATGTCATCTTGCAATTAAAAGATATTATAGCCCCCGAGGGCAGAGTAAGTTTTATAACCTTTCACTCGCTTGAAGATAGGATTATCAAACAATTTATCAAAAATAATTTATTCTCCAGCGAATATGATTTACAAAAACTTCCTAAAAACTTACCTATAAAAGAAAGTGATATAAATAAAATTCAAAACTGGAAATGGATAATTAAAAAACAAAAAGCTGATCCGAGCGAGTGCGAAGATAATGTTCGTTCTAGATCAGCTACTTTAAGAGCTATTGGAAGAGTTATATAACGCGTTTAAATAAAACCAAAAATTCATGATATAATTTTACTTATACAAAACACAAAACACAAAAAAACAAACATCATGACACCAAACACACTGATAAAACAAGCAATCAAAGACCTCATTAATCCTACATCTATATTAATAGCACTTTTATTATTACTAAGTTTAATTAGTAGTATCACTGTAATATTTGTAAAGAATCAGTACAGAAATATGTTTATTGAAATGCAACAAATAAAATCTCAAGAACAGAAATTAAACACCCAGCACAGCCAGCTATTATTAGAACAAAGCACTTGGCAATCACAAGGACGAGTTGCAAACAGCGCTGAGAAAAAGCATAACATGAAAGAAATCACGCCTAACGATATGAAAATTATAAAAATACACCAAAACTAAGACCAAAACCAAAAAACCTGTGACAGCCTTTGCATTTGCAAAAGCTATGTCACAAAAGATAATAAGGCAGGCTTAAGCCATAACCTCTTCTTCTTTTTTAGAATATAAATTTCTTTTGTCCATGTAGTTATACAACGTTTGCGGATGGCATTTTATAAGCTTTGCAATAGAAGCTTTAGAAATATTCAAATCGAGATATTTCTGAATTTCTTTGCGAAACTTATCCAACTTCAACGTTTTATTTAACTTTCCCCTTGGACGACCTAATGGCACATCAGGGTTACGACGCCTCATAAAGGGCTCTGTCCACATACGCGCTTGATATTCACTTTGAATATGCTGCATCAGCTCTAAAAACTGTTTAATATCAACAGTTTTTTCAGCTGTAAAAATTTGTTGATATTTCGCCAGATGTAAAATAACACCAGTTTCAAGAAACAAATTTAATGCCTCTATCATTTGCGTTGGTGTTCTTGCCACATCACAAGCATCATAGACTATAACCTCTTCGCCCCGATTTGCAGATTTAACAATTTGAAATAAACGTGAAGTCTCCCACTTAGGATGGTCTCTTTGACTCTCATAGACCACATACTCATCTAATAAATCTAAATTTTTATCAGTGGCATAACGCCTAATCTCATTTTTAACTTGTTCGCACTCTTCCGGACGACAGGCAGAAATGTATGCATAAATCATATAAACTCCCCATCTTCTATTATATTATTTTAATAAGTTATTTGCCTAGCAAAACCATCATAACTAATCTTAAATAAAAATTCAATTAATTTGCTCTATTTTGATTTTTTATCATTAAATTAGCTCGTTAATTATATTTCTATATCTAATGTTTGCACCTGCCAGCATCAAAACAAACCCAACAAATCCACTTAATTTATAATGATTATGGATATTAACATTAACCACCTATTTACCAAAAAAATAAATTAAAACTTGATATCTAACACTGCTTTTGGTAGTTTTGAGCGAATATAAAGTTTATATGATTATATTACTTAAGACTAAATATTCACGCAATAAAATTATAAATCAGCAAGAGAAATCCATACATGAGCATAACAACTGAAATAAATAATGAGAAGTCCCACCTAATAATAAAAGTTAAAGGAAGATTCGATTATAACCTGCAAAAAGATTTCCAAAAAAGCTATGAATCTAGAGATAACAAAAAATCCGATTGCCAGGTATTAATCTCAAATTACACCATCGACCTAACTGAAGTTAACTATCTGGATAGCTCCGCACTTGGCATGCTGTTATCTTTACGAAAATTTAGTAACCATCAAGATTGCGTCGAAATTTTGGGCGCTAAAGAATCTATAAAAGAACTCCTTGAATTATCTGGATTTGATAAGTTATTTACTATAACCAATTAAACAAAGCTGTTATATTAAAAACAACTCCACCAAATCATTCACAAAACTCCTTCCTCTTTGAGTTTTATCAACTTTATTATTATCTACTGTAATTAATCCCTTTGATATGGCCTTATCTAAAATAGGATTTAGCAAATCAAAACTTAAGCCTGTCATATTTTCAAAATCTTCAAACAAAAAACCATCGCTTAGTCTAAATCTATTCAAAGCAAATTCAAAAATCATATCCTTTTTATCTAAAACTCGACTAGAAACACTTTTATTAACTTGGGCCATATAAGAATTTGGCATTTTATACTGATTAAAACGCTCTATAATATATTTTGATTCAAAATTAGCATCATTGCCCGCAGCCTTAGTAAGCTTACTATGAGCTCCAGCGCCAATTCCCAAATAATCTCCAAACTTCCAATAATTAACATTATGCTCACAAAATCTATTATCTTTAGAATAAGCTGAAACTTCATAATGCTTAAAATTATTTTCAGATAACAATTCTCGGCCAAGCTGCTCCATTTCAATAATTTTACTCTCAACTGGCAGCTTAGGCTTTTTCCTATAAAAAACTGTATTGGGCTCAATAGTTAATTGGTACCATGAAAGATGCGTTGACCCAAAAGATATAGCTTTAGTTAAATCACCAATAGCTTCAATAACACTTTGCCCAGGCAAACCATACATAATATCTATATTAAAGTTATTAAATCCTGCAGCTTTTATTTTCTCAATAGCATCAACAGCTGTTTGTGCCAAATGAATTCTGCCTAATTTTTTTAAATAAGCATCATTAAAACTTTGTACGCCTAAAGAAACTCTATTTATGCCAGCTTGCTTATATCCTATAAAACTACCATGCTCAATAGTTCCAGGATTTGCTTCCAAAGTTATTTCTATCCCATCATCTCCAGATGTAAACGGCAATAAATTTCTAATTTTAGCAAAAAGATCAGAATAAGCCTCTGGTGAGAATAAACTAGGAGTCCCGCCACCGATAAAAATAGATTTTATATTTCTACCCCAAATAAGTGGCAATTTTTGAGTTAAATCAGAAATTAAAGCATCGACGTATTTGGATTCAGCAAAGTTATCATCTTTTTTATGGGAATTAAAATCGCAATATGGACATTTTTTAATGCACCAGGGAATATGTATATAAAGAGTTAAAGGAATATCCATATAAAAATTTCAGCAATAATTTTTAAACATGCGCTATTATTGCACAAAATTTTGCCAAATATTATAAGAAATACTATTATTTAACTCTCACCACAAAAACATCACACTTGGCTTTATGTAAAACACCAGTTGCAGTCTCTCCCAGAAGTCCTTTTATGCCATGACCACCATGACTACCAACAACTACCAGGTCTACCTCAAGCTTCGTTGCAAATTTTATGATTTCTGTTTTAGCAACACCACTAGAAACATATATATCAGCTTGAATACCAGCCTCACTCAGAGCGTTCTCAACCTTCTCCTTAGCTTCAGCTTCCATTTCATTCTCGATATCGGCAACAGAAGATAAGCCTGAAGCCATATAATAAGGAATGCTTGGCATAACATTTATAACGCTTAGTTTAGTGTCAAACTTTTTCACCAAGGTGGCCGCCCTCATGATGACCGGCAAACATTCATGATTTAAATCACTCGCCGCTAAAATATGTTTGTATTCACTCATAATCTCAAACCTAGTTTTAAATAATTTATATTTTAGTTGATAACAAATCTTAACGCAAAGAATTGGATGATAACTAATATTCTAACTAATGTTCCAACTAATATTCCAACTAATATTCCAACTAATCTTCAAGCTAATCTTATAGCTTAACTGCT
>CAJQSL010000028.1 GCA_905612315.1 uncultured Francisellaceae bacterium | reverse complement strand
TTATTATTGCCTAATCTTGCAAAAACAAGACGCCTGTTTGCAACGGTATCTTTCTTAGCTATTGTAATTAATGGCTCGATATATCTACGCAACTCTTTCGCTTTAGGAACAGTTGTTTTAATAATTTCATGCTCTACAAGAGAAATACACATGTTACGAAACATAGCTCTTCGGTGTGAACTTGTCCTTTTAAAATTTCTACCAGTTTTACGATGTCTCATTGTACTCTATTCCTCGTCTTCAAAATTCTCAGGCGGCCAGTTATCTATACGCTGACCAAGTGAAAGCGCTCTTTCTGCCAAAATGTTTTTAATTTCTGATAATGATTTCTTACCTAAGTTAGGTGTTTTAAGTAACTCATTCTCAGTTTTTTGAACTAGATCACCTATATACAAAATGTTTTCAGCTTTTAAGCAATTAGCAGACCTAACTGTTAGCTCTAAATCATCTACTGGTCTCAATAAAATAGGATCAATCGTTGGCTTCTCTTCAACGACCTCTTTTACTGCAATAGCTTTTAGATCAACAAACACAGCTATTTGCTGATGCAAAATAGTCGCTGCAAACTTTACTGCTTCTTGAGGATCAATGCTATTGTCTGTCTCTATATTGATAATTAGTTTATCTAAATCAGTTCGTTGCTCAACTCGAGCACTTTCAACTTGATAAGAAATTCTTCTAACAGGAGAAAATGAAGCATCTAGCTTAATAACACCTACAGTTTCTGGCTCATCTTCATCTTGTACATAACTAGCTGGTCTATATCCATAACCCTTCTCAACTGTTAACTCCATCTTTATTTCGCTATTATTTACTAAATTGCCAATAACATATTCTGGATCAACTACTCGAACATCTTCAGATGGCAAAATATCAGAAGCAGTTATAGGACCATCTCCCTTCTTTTCTAAATGCAAAGTAACTACATCTTTATCTGATTCAAAAGACAAGGCCAAATTTTTTAAATTTAATAAAACATCAACCACATCTTCTTTTAAACCAGGATGCGAAGAAAACTCATGATCCACTTTATCAATAATTACCTCAGTAACTGCAGCCCCAGGAATTGATGACAACAATATCCTTCTTAAGGCGCATCCTAAAGTATGCCCCATGCCTCTAGCCAATGGCTCTATAACCAAGGAAGATTTATGCGGTGTTATTGATTTAACATCAATAATATTAGGTGTTAAAACGGTCTCTGTCATAAATGTCTCCAGATTAAGAATTATTTAGAATAAAGTTCAACTATCAATTGCTCACTTATTTCTGAAGAAAGCTCTTGTCGTTCGGGTAATCTAGTATAAACACCCTCAAACTTTTTAGAATCAACGGTAATCCAGTCACAAGGCTCTCTTTGACTAGCTAGTTCAATTGCGAAAGAGATCCTACTCTGCTTACGAGATTTTTCTCTAATACTAACAACATCTCCAGGCTTAACATAATAAGAAGGAACATTTAACAACTTACCATTAATACATATTGATTTATGCGTAACCAACTGCCTAGCCTCTGCTCGAGTAGAAGCAAAACCCATACGATAAACCACGTTATCTAATCTTGACTCAAGTAAAAACAATAAATTTTCACCCGTGCGACCTTTCATGCGAGAAGCTCTATAATAGTAACGTTTAAATTGATTTTCTAAAACACCAAAAAACCTTTTAACCTTTTGCTTCTCTCTTAACTGAAGCCCATAATCAGATAGCCTAGGTCTTTTATACCCCTGCATACCTGGCGGCACACTTACATTACACTTAGAATCCAAAGCACGAACACCACTTTTCAAGAAAAGATCAGTATTCTCTCTTCGCATTAACCTACATTTTGGTCCTAAATATCTAGCCATGTTCTATAACCCTTTATAATAACTTTTAATTTTAATCTATACTCTACGCTTTTTAGGAGGTCTACATCCATTGTGCGGCACCTTAGTAACATCTTTTATCATACTAACTTTGAATCCTTTAGATCCTAAGGCTCTAATAGCAGACTCTCTTCCAGCGCCTGGCCCCTGAACCTCGACATCAACATTAATAACACCAAACTCTTTGGCTTTATCAGATGCCGCCTCTACCGCCATTTGAGCCGCATATGGAGTACTTTTTCTCGAGTTTTTAAATCCATTGGCACCTGCGGTCGACCAGCATATGGCATTGCCACGCCTATCAGAAAAAGTTACAATAGTATTGTTAAAAGAAACGATTATATGCACTACTGCATCTGTAACTACGCGTTTTCTCTTTTTACTACCCTTGGTACTTGTATTCGCCATAATAATATTCTCTTAGCCTATATATTTATTTAATTGACTTACGTCGACCTTTGCGAGTCCTAGCATTTGTTTTGGTTTTCTGTCCATGAACAGGAAGACCTCTACGATGTCTAATCCCACGATAACAGCCTAAATCGATTAGCCGTTTGATATTAGTAGAAACTTCTCGACGAAGATCCCCCTCAATAACATAATCTTTTATGATAACTCGAATTTGTTCCAATTGTTCATCTGTTAGTTCAGATACTTTCGTGGCGTACGAAACTTTTATTTTGTCACAGATAGTCTGTGCTCTTTTTCTCCCAACGCCATACAAAGATGTCAATGATATTTCGACATGCTTATGATCTGGTACATTAACTCCGGCAATACGCGCCATATTGGTATGCTCCTTAATAAAATCAGCAATAAATCCTAGTTAAACTAAAAAATTAATTTGGAATTAGTAATTTGATCAAACTCTATCGTTTAACCCTGTCTTTGTTTGTGTTTCGGATCTGTACAAATAACTCTGACCACACGATTTCTTCGTACAATCTTGCAATTTCTACACATCTTTTTCACTGAGGCCCTAACCTTCATTATAAACTCCACCTTTCTCTAAGTTAGCTAATAATAAGCATCTGGGCCTAAAAGTCAAGCCCTATTTAGCAGAACTTCAGTCACTCTGCTACTTAAATCTAAATTTACTTTTATCCATTAAATTGCCGTACTGTGAACTCATCAAATAAGACTGCAATTGCGCAATAAAATCCATCACAACAACTACAACAATGAGCAAAGAGGTTCCTCCAAAATTAAACGGCACATTCCATGCGTGCATAAATACCATTGGAACAACACAAACAATCATAATATATATAGCACCAACCAATGTTAAATTACTCATAACTCGATTGATAAAGCTAGCAGTTTGACTTCCAGGCCTAATTCCTGGAATAAAGGCACCTGATTTTTTTAAATTTTCTGCTGTTTCTCTAGAATCAAAAACCAAAGCTGTATAAAAAAAGCAGAAAAACAAGATCGCACAACAATAAACAAATATAAATAAAGGCTGCCCATAAGACAATGCCAATGAAACTGTATTCAACCAGCCAAGCCCCGGGGTGGCTGAGAACCATTTAGCCAAAGTGGATGGGAAAATCAAAATCATACTTGCAAAAATTGGAGGTATCACTCCTGCCATATTAATTTTCAATGGCAAATGACTAGATTGCCCAGCATAAAGCTTATTCCCAACTTGTCTTTTTGCATAATTAACTGTTATACGTCGTTGAGCTCTCTCAAACCTAACTACTAGTAATGTAATAACGACTATAAACAAAACTATCAAAAACAAAGTTATTAGTGTAAGGTTGCCATTACGAATTTGAGTAAATGTTCTAGCCAAAGCAGTAGGTATGCCTGATGCAATACTAGCAAATATAATTAAAGAGATACCATTGCCAACACCACGTTCTGTAATCTGCTCTCCTAGCCACATCAAAAATACGCTTCCTGTAGTTAACGTGACTATTGATATAAGGTAAAAAACAACCGAAGGGTACGCCACAAAACCGAAAGACACCACAAATTTACTTACACCAAAGGATTGCACAAATGCAATAACTAATGTTAGATATCTCGTATATTGAGTTATTTGCCTCTGACCAGATTCACCCTGCTTTTTTAACTCTTTTAAAGATCCCAATACTGATGATAATAATTGAATAATAATTGACGCTGAGATATAAGGCATAATTCCAAGAGCAAATATAGTCATCCGAGATAAAGCACCGCCTGAGAACATATTAAAATAACTCAACATACCACTTGACTGGAAAGCATGTGCCAACTTAATTGGATCTATCCCTGGGATTGGTATGAAAGCGCCAAATCTATATACAATAATGCCAATAATTACAAATAATACTCTTGATACAACCTCTGACCCTGAACTTTGCATACACCCAACTTCTATATAAAATATTTTATATGAATATTATAATCTTATTCTTGAACTGCGCCACCAGCAGATTCAATTGCCTTTTTAGCACCGGGTGTGGCTTTTAAGCCTTTTACGGATACTTTAGTAGTGATTTCACCAGACAAAATAACCTTAACAACCTCAACCCGCTTACCAACAAGCCCCAAAGATTTAAGAAGATCCAAATTGATTTCCTCTCCTCCTTTAAGGTTTTTGGCAATTTTATCTAATAAGCGTAATGATATTTCAGCTCTTGTCAAAGCTTTTCTAGAAACAAAACCAAATTTTGGAATACGCCGTTGCAAAGGCATCTGCCCACCTTCAAAACCTACCTTATGGTAACCACCTGAACGAGACTTTTGGCCTTTATGCCCCCTGCCACAAGTTTTACCTAAAGTTGAACCAATGCCTCGGCCAACACGCTTAGGAGCATGTTTAGAACCTGGAGCTGGTGATATAGTATTTAATCTCATTTTTTTATGACCCTGTATTTTTAATCCTGCACACTTAATAAATATGATATCTTACGAACCATACCCATATTCTCTGGTGTATTGCCCACTGTTTTAACTTGGTTGATTTTTCTTAAGCCTAAGCCTCTAGCACACTGCTTATGAGACTCTAAGCGGCCATTCAAGCTTTTAATTAACTTTACTGTAACTGTCTGTTTCTTGGCCATGATTACTTCACCCTATAAAAATCTCTTTAAGCTTGAACCTGTTTCTTTCTTTTCGCAGACACAGAAGTAGGTGTTTGCATATTAACCAGAGCTCTAATAGTTCCTTTCACTACATTAATAGGATTAGTTGAACCATAAGTTTTAGAAAGAATATTATTAACTCCAATAACTTCAAACACAGCACGCATCGCGCCACCTGCAATTATACCAGTACCTTTTGATGCTGGTTTCATGAATATCTTTGTTGCCCCATATTTATGGTTAGTTTCGTACCAAATAGTATCATCATTAAGCTCGACTTCAACGGTATTCCTTCTAGCAGCCTCCATAGCTTTTTGGATAGCTACAGATACCTCTGCTGCAGATCCCAATCCATAACCTATTTTACCCTTGCCATCACCTACCACTACCAATCCAGTAAAACTAAATCTTCTACCACCTTTAACAACTTTTGAATGACGATAAACTCCTACAAGCTTCTCCATCAAACCTTCAAACTGTTCAGACTCAACATTTCGCATCTGTGCTCACCTTCTATTTAAAACTTTAATCCACCAGCTCTTGCAGCTTCAGCCAATTTTGCAATACAACCATGATATTTATATCCCGATCTATCAAATGCAATATCTGTAATTTTTAATTTTTTAGCTACTTCTGCAATTTTTTGACCAACCAACTCCGCAGCACTTTTATTTGAAGTACCGCCTTTTAATGCGATTTTCAATTCCGCTTGGTTTGAAGAAACACAACCTAAAACAACATCAGAGCTTGAATCTACTAATCCATGCTTAATTAATTGAGCAGTAATGTATTTATGCGATCTAGTAATACACAATCTAACTTTACCAGAGTCACTAATTCTTGCTCTAGTCTTACGAGCTCTTCTTTGTCTTGAATCTTTTTTAAAAGACATTATATATTCCTTACCCTACTTTTTCTTAGTTTCTTTAATTCTAATAACCTCATCAGAATAAGCTATACCCTTGCCTTTGTAAGGCTCTGGAGGTCTAAATGCTCTAATCTCAGCAGCAGCTTGTCCTAAGCGCTGTTTGTCAGATGACTCTAAAATTAATTCTGCTGGCGTCTTAGCTTGCGCTGAAACACCTTCTGGCAACTGATAGCTAACTGGATGTGAAAAGCCAAGTTCAAGTTTAACGGTTTTTCCAGAAACTTGGGCCCTATAACCCACACCTTTTAGCTTAAGAGTTTTGGTAAACCCTTCTGAAACACCTACAATCATATTATTGATAAGCGCTCTATAAGTACCAGACATAATGTGAGAACTTTTACTATCCTCAACAGCAGATACTAACATAACATTATCTGCTTGCTCAAACTTAACTAATGAATGAATATTTAAAGTTAACTCACCCTTAGCACCCTTAACCTTAAGTAAAGGACTAGCAAAGTCACACTGCACACCCTGCGGGACTGAAATCGGTTTTTTAGCTACTCTTGACATCTTATTTTTCCATTCTCTTAAATCATCTTAATAATTTATAACTAGGCTACTTGACAAATAATTTCGCCACCTAATTTTAGCTCTCTAGCTTTTAAATCAGTCATCAAACCCTTTGAAGTAGATACAATGGAAATACCCAACCCACCACAAACTTCTTTTATCTCTTTAAAAGCTTTGTAAATTCTTAACCCAGGCTTACTAACTCTCTTAATAAATGTTATTACAGGCTTTTCTTGATAGTACCTAAGGCTCACTGTAACTTTATTCTTGCTACCTTTATCACTTTCAAAAGATTCGATATAGCCTTCATCTTTTAATACAGATAAAATAGCTCTTTCAAATTTTGAAGCATAACAGAAAACAGATTCATGATGCGCCATTTGTGCATTACGAATTCTGGTCAACATATCTGATATAGGGTCTTGTAACATAATCTTTCCTTTTTACCAACTAGATTTTCTAAGGCCAGGCACTTGCCCAAACATTGCATAATGTCTCAACATACCACGAGACATACCAAACTTTCTTAAATTAGCACGCGGACGGCCGGTAATTGCGCATCTATTTCGCAACCTAACAGGAGAGCTGTTTCTAGGAAGCTTCTGTAGCTTCATAGAGGCATCCCAGCGAACGTCATCATCTAATAATGAGTCCTTAATTATTGCTTGCAACTTCGAGCGTTTTTCGCCATATTTTTTGACCTCTTTTTCTCGTTTAAGCTCTCGCTGTATTACACTTTTCTTTGACATTTTTATATCCGCACTTTTATTTAAATGGAAAGTTGAATTTTTTCAACAAGGCAAAAGCATGCTCATCGTCTCTTGTAGATGTTGTTATTACTATATCTAACCCTCTAATAACATCAATCTTATCTAAACTAATCTCAGGAAAAACTATTTGTTCTTTAATCCCAACACTATAATTACCATTACCATCAAAAGACTTAGGGTTCAGTCCTCTAAAGTCTCTAATTCGTGGCAATACTACATTTACAAATCTATTTAAGAAATCATACATACGCTGCCCACGAAGAGTAACCTTACAACCTATTGGCCACCCATCTCTAATTTTAAATCCAGCAATAGATTTTTTAGCCTTTGTACGTAAAGCCTTCTGGCCAGATATTAATTGCATATCAGAAACGGCATGTTCTAGTACTTTCTTATCACGTGATGCTTCACCCACACCCATATTAAGAGTAATCTTCTCAATTTTAGGCACAGCCATAACATTCTTAAAGCCCAGATCTTTTAAAAGATCTGGCACTATTTTTTTCTTATACTCTTGTTTTAACGCTGACATAACTATTTCTCAACTTATAATCTAATCTTAGCTAATTACTTCACCTGTAGATTTAAAAACTCTAACTTTCTTACCATCTTTTAGAACTTTGTATCCAACATGATCTGGCTTTTTCTTCTGCTCATTATAAACTGCAACATTAGAAACATGAATTGAAGACTCTTTCTTTTCAATCCCGCCCTTTACACCCTTCTGAGGGTTTGGCTTAACATGCTTGTGTACAATGTTAACACCTGAAACCAATAGTCTACTTTCATCAAGCACTTGCAAAACAACACCGACAGTCCCTTTAGATCTTCCGGCGATCACAATAACTTTATCATTTCTTTTTAATCTTGACATATCTAAACCTTACAACCTTATAAAACCTTCACAGCTAATGAAATAATTTTCATAAATGCATCTGTTCTTAGCTCCCTAGGCACGGGTCCAAAGATCCTAGTACCAACCGGCTGTTTTTGTGCATTTAACAGTACCACAGCGTTAGAAGAAAACCTAATTCTTGAGCCATCAGCACGGGTGATCGCTTTAACCGTCCGTACGACTACAGCAAAGCTAACTTCGCCCTTTTTAACCCGACCCCTGGGGATCGCTTCTTTAATACTTACCTTTATGACATCGCCAACACGAGCATAACGCCTCTTTGAGCCGCCCAACACCTTAATGCACTGTACCCTTTTTGCGCCACTGTTGTCTGCAACCGATAACTGGGATTGCATTTGTATCATAACTTTCCCCGAATTAATTCATTCCTAATCTATCTTAAAATCGCCACATTATACCATCAAAAACAAATAAGAAAAGGCCCCTACAGCACCTAATCAATATATTTTTAGAGTACCTCTATCAATCTCCATGTTTTTTTCTTGGAATATGGCCTACATGCTTTAAACTTAATTGTTTTACCTACAACCGCTAGATTATTTTCATCATGAACAAATAATCTAGATGATTTTCTAATATACTTACCATAAACTGGGTGTTTAACTTTGCGCTCCATTAAGACCACAACAGTCTTATCCATTTTATCACTTACAACTTCACCAAATAAGATATGTTTTAAATCTTCTTGACCAGCAAGCTTTTTCTCAGACTGTTTTGTTGCAGACTGATTATCCTTAACATCTTCAACAGAAGATTCGGGCTTTTTTTTAGACTCTGTGCTCATTCTTTATCACCTTGAATTTGCGTTAATCTTGTTTTAATACGAGCAATGCTTCTTCTAACATTAGCAAACATATGGTTTTTTCCTTCCAACAGACTCAATGACTTTTGCAATCTTAAGTTAGACTGCTCTCGCAAAAGCTCACCTAATTGCTGTTGCAAATCTGCTGCATTCATTTCTGAAATATCTATTTTATCCATTAGAGTACAATCCTCTTAGCAAAAATCGTGTTAACGGGCAACTTAGCTGCAGCAAGAGCCAAGGCTCTTCTAGCAACATCTTCATCAACCCCTTGAATTTCATATAACATGGTTCCAGGTTTAACCTGGCTAACCCAATATTCTACAGATCCTTTACCCTTACCCATCCTAACCTCTAGTGGTTTTTTTGTGATTGGCTTGTCAGGAAAAATGCGAATCCAAATTTTACCTTCCCGCTTTATAAAACGGTTAATTGCTCGACGTGCCGCCTCAATCTGTCTAGATGTAACTCGACCACGAGAAGTAGACTTCAAACCAAACTCACCAAAAGAGACCTTATTCCCACGAGATGCAACCCCGCGATTTCTAAGCTTTTGCTGCTTTCGATATTTGGTTTTATTCGGCAGTAACATCTTTATTTACTCTCTCTTTTCTTAGTGTTTTCTGATTTTGTATCTGATTTTGTATCTGCTTTAGCACCCAAACTTTTATCAAATTTTTGATCTAAAGCTTTTTTCCCGATAACTTCACCTTTAAAAATCCATACTTTAATACCAATAATTCCATAAGTAGTTAACGCTTCAACCGCAGCATAATCTATGTCAGCTCGCAGTGTATGCAAAGGAACACGCCCTTCCTTTGCTCCCTCAGATCTGGCTATCTCAGCTCCACCCAATCTGCCGCTAATACAAATTTTAACACCTTCAGCTCCAGCTTTCATTGTTGTCTGTATCGCCCGTTTCATCGCGCGCCTAAACATTACTCGCTTTTCAAGCTGCTGAGCAATGTTCTCACCTACCAATTTTGCATTTAACTCTGGCTTTCTAACTTCCTGTATCGTAACTTGCACCGGAACGCCCATCATCTTGGTGGTTTCTTGTCTCAAATAATCAACATCCCCACCTTTTTTACCAATTACAACTCCCGGTCTAGCAGCATAAATAGTGATTTTCGCACTCTCAGAAAGTCTTGCTATCTCAACCCTGGCAATACCAGCTTGAGCTAATTTTTTCATAACAAACTTTCTAACTTTAATATCTACATTCAGTTTTTCAGCATAATCATACTTAGCATACCAAGTAGACTGCCAATCTTGTACAATCCCTAATCTAATGCCAACTGGATTTGTTTTTTGTCCCATGTACTCTATTCCTTACTATCAACTCTCATCTTTAACTGAAACTGTAATGTGGCAATTTCTTTTTAATATCCTAGTACCTCGGCCTTTTGCTCGAGCTCTAAATCTCTTAAAAGTAGGTGCCTCATTAACGTAAATCTTATCTATACTTAGCTCATCTATATCACAACCATGGTTATTCTCGGCATTTGCCACAGCTGAAGACAAAGTCTCATAAACAAACTTTGCCGCTTTTTTAGAGCTAAATCTCAATTGATCCAAGGCACCACCAACTGAAAGAGAGCGAACCTGATTAACAACAAGCCTGCACTTTTGAGCTGACATGTGTACATTCTTATATGTGGCTGAAACAATCATCAATTAGTCTCCCTTACTGCTTCGATTTCTTATCTGTAGTATGCCCACGAAATGTTCTGGTTAAGGCAAATTCACCCAACTTATGACCTATCATATTCTCAGTGACAAACACAGGAACATGGACTTTACCATTATGTACCGCTATGGTCAAACCAATCATGTCAGGAATAATCATAGATCTTCTTGACCAGGTCTTAATTGGCTTCTTAAGACTATTCTCAACTGCATTAAGCACTTTGCTTAACAAGTGGTGGTCAACAAAAGGACCTTTTTTTAATGATCGTGGCACAATCTACCTCTCTATTAACAATTTCAATTACTTCCGCTTCTGAACAATCCACTTGTCAGAACGTTTATTCCGTCTGGTTTTATAACCTTTAGTTGGCACCCCAGTAGGAGAAACAGGATGTCTGCCTCCAGCTGTTTTACCTTCACCACCACCATGCGGGTGGTCAACAGGGTTCATGGCTACACCTCGAACTTTAGGCCTACGACCAGCCCAGCGACTAGCGCCAGCTTTGCCCAGCGACCTTAAGTTAAATTCAGAATTAGAAACTTCTCCTATAGTAGCAAGACAATCTAATAAGACTTTACGCCTTTCGCCTGACCTTAAACGAATGATTGCGTAACTCATATCTTTAGACACAAGTTGCACATAAGTACCAGCACTTCTTGCAAGCTGGCCACCCTTTAATGGCTTAAGCTCAACATTATGAATAAGCGTTCCAACTGGAATATTTCTAATTGGAGATGTATTACCAGCTTTAACTGGAACATTCTGACTAGAAACAATAGTATCACCAGCTTTTAAACCTTTTGGAGCAATAATATAGCGCTTCTCACCATCTTTATAGCATAATAAAGCTATATGAGCATTCCTATTAGGATCATACTCTATACGAACAACCGTAGCTGGAATGTCATATTTGTTACGCTTAAAGTCAATAACTCTATATTTTTGCTTATGCCCGCCTCCACGATGCCTTACTGTCATGCGACCCTGATTGTTTCTGCCTCCAGTGCTTTTCTTAGGCCTCAGCAAGCTTTTACAAGGCTCGCCTTTATGCAGGTGATCATTTTTGATCGACACTACAAAGCGTCTACCCGGGGAAGTTGGTTTTGCTTTTACTATACTCATTTATCACCCTTAGTCGTCTTGTCTTGAGCTTTAGGCTTTGCAGCTTCCTTGGTTACGGCTTTAGCTTTAGTCTCTATTTTAAATTCTGCTTTAGATACTGGCTTATTAACAGCTTTCTCTTTAGCTTTAGCTTTAGCTTTTTTCGCAGAGAACATAGACTTACTACCGAAATCAATATCATCACCTTTTTTCAAAGTAACAATTGCCTTCTTATAGCCTTTTGTTTTGCCAGTTGTTTTGCCAAACCTTCTTGACTTACCTTTACAATTAAGAATATTAACTGAAACAACAGTTACATCAAAAAAATGAGAAACCGCCTTTCTTACCAAAAACTTATTTGCATCATTACTAACTTTAAAAACCACCTGCGATGATTCATAGTCAGCAATCTGGTAGGACTTATTAGTCCCTACAACACTTAACAGTGTATTCATAATTTGTTCATTACTCACGAGGCTAACCCTTCAAAATATTTAAGCGCATCTTCTGTTATTACAACTGTCTCAAAGGCAACTAAACTTACCGGATCGACATCCAAACAATCTCTAACATCAACGTGATACAAATTACGTGAAGCTAAATATTGATTCTCATCAACCTCTGCAGTAATAAATAACACATCATTCAACCCAAGCCCACCAACCAAACTAACTAAATCTTTGGTTTTAGGAGTTTTCATCTTCAAACTATCAATAACATACAGCCTGTTGCCCCGCCTTAACTCAGACAAAATACATGCCATAGCCTTTCGATACATTTTTTTGTTAATCTTTTTAGTAAAAGATCGAGGCTGAGCCGCAAAAGTGCGACCACCACCAACCCAAATAGGACTCCTAGATGTTCCAGCTCTAGCGCGACCAGTACCCTTTTGTTTCCAAGGTTTAGCCCCACCGCCACTGGCTGTGGATCTGCTCTTTTGAGCTTTTGTGCCCTGCCTAGATGAAGCCATAACAGATGATACTATCTGATGAACCAGGCCTTCATTGTAAGCAACATCTAAAAAACTATCCGCCAATTCAAGCTCAGACTTGGTTTTGCCAGCCTGATCAATAACATCAAGCTTTACCATCTTGACCCCCTAACTTTACAGATTTTTTGATTTTAAGTATCGCGCCTGTAGGACCAGGAACTGAACCTTTAATTAATAACAAGTTATTTTCTAAATCAACCTTCACAACAGTTAATGACTGAATGGTAACTCTCTCATTGCCCATTTGACCAGCCATCTTCTTGCCTTTAAAAACACGCCCCGGAGTCTGGTTTTGCCCAGTAGAGCCAATAGCCCTGTGAGACACTGAGTTACCATGAGTTGCATCCTGCATGCTGAAATTATGTCTTTTTACTCCACCAGCAAAACCCTTACCTTTAGACGTAGAAGCAACATCTACTTTCACAACTCCCTCAAAGATACTCACATCAACTGACTGCCCAAGCTCATAATGCTGACCATCGGTAGTAACCGACTCAAATAAAACAACCCCTGGTTCAACTTTTGCCTTCCTATAATGCCCCAGTAAAGGCTTATTAACTCTAGAAACCTTCTTAGTTCCACTTGATAGCTGAACAGCTAAATAACCGTCATTTTCTTTTGTTTTAACCTGAGTCACCTGATGCGAACCAACTCGCACCACCGTAACTGGTGTGG
>CAJQSL010000027.1 GCA_905612315.1 uncultured Francisellaceae bacterium | reverse complement strand
TTAAATAACTTTTTAAGTATTTCACTATTGCGTGAACGAGGAGTATTCTATCCATCTATTACCCCCCTGTCAACAGCTTCTAACACTTTTTGTCAAACCAAATTAACACTGATCGCCGTCGCAGCTGTCTAGGCTGAAACAACCTCATGATTAACTAATATATATTTGTAAAAATAGATAAACAAAAGATGCCTGTATCTAAATAGTTTAGCTACAAAAAAGAATTATAAACACATCAACCCCGAATACAAATAACACTAAAAAATATTAGACATTTCAAATATCCAGCTATAATACTAATTAAAGAATAATTGAAGAAAATTCATGGCTAGTTTAGATATATTAATAAAAGAAATAGCAATCCCACCTTTACAATTAGAGACTTTAGACCTATCAAAAAGCAATATAAGCACAAGATATATTCAAAGGATATTAAGTAATCACAGGCGGAACCTTACATCTTTAAACCTTGCGCATAATGCATTTGAGCATGATGTTATTTTTGATATTTCTTTAGCTGATAAACTAACCGAACTTGATCTAAGTGATAACATCATAAATAGCCATGAGTTAAATGCTCTATGCTTTTTGACTAAACTTAAAACCCTTAAATTAAACAATCTAACTTATATACAATCTGGTGCTTCCTTAGCTATTACCTTTGCTAATATTACAAGACAATTAAATAATCTAACTAGATTAGAAATAGGAAAGAACGTTCTTCCTATAGAACTCTCTATTAACTTTATTCGCGCACTTTCCAGTAAAAATACTCTAACAGCATTAGATTTATCCGAAGCAGGGGTAGACCCTCAAGAAATGTTCGAATTATCTGGAATAATGACCTTAGAGCAGCTTAATCTATCGCATAATCAAGTATCATCTGATGCTTTATATTTACTAGGAGAGTCTTTTCGTGAGCACCCAAATCTAAAATCTTTAATTATGCCAAACACCCTTAATCAGTGCGAGCCACTAAGTCCTCTAACCAAAATAAAAAACTTAACTGAACTAGACTTAAGTCATAATTCTTTAATAGATCCTCAACTAGAAGATCTATTGCTAATCAAAAACAATTTACCTAATATTATAAAGCTAGAACTGCATAACAATTATCTTACTAATGACAGCTCTTTGCTTATATCTTCCTGGCTTTTATCTAATAAAACCTTACAAGAGCTAGATCTATCCGCCAACTTACTGACTTATCAAAGCGCTGAGGCTATAGCAAAAGCGCTAGAATCCAATGCCACACTGAAATCACTAGGATTAGGGGCAAACGGACTTTCAAAAACAGGCATTAGCATTATATCTAAAGCATTATCTAAAAAATGTGCTTTAACTAAGTTAAATGTTTCTAATAATCAAATAGAACATGTAGGCTTACGTGAACTTATATTAAAACTAAAAGACTCAAACATAACCGAGCTTGATATATCACAGAACAACTGTGAGCCAAGATTAGCAACTCTATTAGCGGATCAGCTAGAATATGAAAATCTAGATTTAATAAAGCTAAACATAGCCAACAGCAAGATTCAAGTTATTGGTGCTGATGCATTAATAAAAGCTAGTAAGCTTACAGAGCTTGATATAAGCAGTAGTCATATTTCATCATTTGATTTAAATAAATTATGCAAAACAATAAAAGCAGAATCAGCTCTAACCACACTAAAACTAAGAGGCTGTTTTTCCCATATAAATTCACTAAGGCCCCTGCATCATGAATTAGTTAGCAAAAAAAACCTTACATCTTTGGATTTGAGAGATAATAAATTACTAACTTCACCTTTGTTTATTAACTCTCTTGTGCAACAAAATAATAATTTAACAGAAGTTATATTTAATGAACCACAAGCTGCAAAACCTTATACAGCCTTACATCTTACAGTAAATCGTCAATCAAAACTAAAAGAAGAATATAATAAATACTCTCGACTTTTTATTTTACAAACAACCCTACTACTTAACACAACTAACCAAGCAGCTAACCCACAAAATTATTTACTTAAAGTACCCAAAGCTTTAGTTTTTCAAATAATTGACTTCTTAAAACCTAAATACAGATCCCACCAAAGCCTTATGCTTTGTCTTGATAGAGTTGATAGGAACCTTGCTAATCGCAAAAAAGGAGTAACTCCTTGGTGGGAGTCAATTTTAATTAAAGATCTAAAACTAAATAAAATATTTGAACTATCCATATAATAAGAACAACAAATGTCAACAATAATAGCACCCCTCTCAGTCTCAGATCTGGTACGCCAATTAACAACAAAAAGTGCGCGTAATCCTTTTAACCCAGAAGAGCTAGATTTGTCTAATTCAACCTGGAGCGAAGCTTTGCTTCCTAGACTAGATGCTTTGTGGCCTAGTATAAAAACCTTAAACCTTGAATCAAACTACATTGAAGTATGGAAAACTGAGACTACTGCCAAATGGCATAATCTTATCTCGCTAAACTTAAGTTATAATGATGTACAGCCTGATCTAATAAGATCATTGGCACAATTAACCTCACTTAAAACCCTAAAGCTAAATTTTCTAAATTATAATCAAAATAATCATCAGATTTTTATCCAAGCTCAGCAAAGTATTATATCTATTCTTCCCAAATTACCCAATCTCACTGAGCTAGGGGTTGCAAGATTAAGAATAAGAAATAACGCCCTAACATCTATGGCACCACATTTAAAAAACATAGAAACACTAAATTTAAGATTAAATAACTTTGATGCGGCTCAGCCTTTTGGTTATTTTCAAAAGATAAAAAAATTAGACCTATCTTTACTAAACTTAAATGATGAAGATATAAAACAAATCACCCATGCTCTTGCGGTAAGAGCAACGCTAACAGAGCTTGATTTAAGTTATAATAAAATAACTGAAGCAAGCTTAATACACTTAACCCACATCTATACTCTGCAAACACTAAATCTAGCGAAAAATCCAGTAGCTATATTTGGCTCCGAACTGGGTATTTACCCCAAAACTGTTTTAACTCAACTGCATAAACTTTATCTTGATAGATGCGATGATTTATATTTATTATCATTTTATTTTAAAGAGTTTTTGCATCAAGCTAAAAACCTTGTTGATATATCAATAGGATTTAATAAACCAAACAACCTAGAGGCTATTAAAGAGCTACTAGACTGGGTTAGAACCACCAATCAGCTAAAATCTTTGCATTTACCTTGTTTATCACAGCTAGAGCCCCTACCTGAGGATTTTATTCTAGCAACTTGCAATATGCTAAAAGAGAATAAATCTTTAGAGCATCTTAATCTAACCAATAATGACCTAAAAGATCAGTCTATAAAAATCATGTCAGCCCTAAAATATAATAGTTCTCTTACAAGCTTAAACTTAAGCGGAAATAAAATTGATGATATACACTTATCCTTTTTACATCAGGCATATAATGAGAATCCTGAATTTAATATCCAAAACTTAAATCTTTTTGATAATAAAATACACGAACAAGGTGTGAATTATCTTTGTGGAATCCCAACTTTAAAAGAGATAAACCTTCGAGCAAATCCTGCCTTCTTGCCAGAAAGCCATAAACTAATGCAGCTACCAAAAATTGAAAGTCTAACTATTGACTATGTAAATTATAATAGTGATTCAACAAGTCAATTTGTTACTCAAATTGAAGAATGCAAAAGCCTTAAAAGCTTAACCGTTTTCACTAGAATGATACCTACAATTGATCTTAGGATGCCAAGAATACTATCAAGAAACCCCAATATAGAACAAGTTAGATACTACGGCTTTGGGAATAAGCTTCATTCATTAAGTTCACTTTTATTAAATAAAAACAAGCATCTAAAAGCTATTAAAATATATAGATCCAAATTAGATAAGTGGATGGATATTGGAATAATCTTATTACAAGCGCAGCATATTGAAAATGCTAATAATTTTAAGAATATATGTCTTGCCTTAATCAATAATATTATGATTTTTATAAAACCTAAACATACGGATGAGAGTGATGCTCTAACCTGGCTTAATGCTACGAATCAAAGATTGTTGGTGCGCAGCGCGCAGATTGGTGAGCCTAGTTAGCTAATTACTTCTGCCTTGCATCACACCCCCAATCTAATAGATAATAAACCATCCTTTTTTTAACTAAAACTATGGTTTATTATCGATGCTGCATATATATGACTCCAAACTAAAACAAAAAGTTGAATTCAAGCCTTTAGTTCCAAACAAAGCTAGCATGTATGTATGCGGCGTGACCGTCTATGATCATTGCCATATTGGCCATGCCAGAACATATTTGGCCTTTGATTTATTATATAGATATCTTGAGCATTTAGGTTTTGATGTAACCTATGTGAGAAACATAACTGATATAGACGATAAAATTATTAAAAGATCTAACGATAAAAATATAGATTATCAAGATTTAGTAAAAGAATTTACTGACCACATGCACAATGATTTTGGTGCATTAAAGATAAAATCACCAAATATAGAACCAAAAGCAACTGATCATATAGAAGATATGGTATCTCACATCCAAAAATTAATAGATAAAGGCTTTGCGTATGTATCTAATGAATCTAAAGATGTGTATTTTGAAGTTGCTAAATTTAAAGATTACGGCGCTTTATCAGGACAAAATATAGAACAACTACAAATTGGTGCTCGAGTTGAAGAAAATGTAAATAAAAAAAGCCCGCTTGATTTTGTATTATGGAAAGCGGCTAAGCCAGATGAGCCAAGCTGGGAATCTCCTTGGGGAGCTGGGCGCCCTGGATGGCATATCGAGTGCTCTGCTATGTCTGAGGCCATTTTAGGATTACCCTTTGATATCCATGCTGGCGGCAGCGATTTAAAGTTTCCGCATCATGAAAACGAATGCGCCCAAACCTGCGCCCTTTCACCTGAATTTGCAAACTACTGGATGCACTCTGGCATGGTGCAAGTAAATTCAGAAAAAATGGCAAAATCTTTAGGTAACTTTTTTACGATTAGAGATGTTATAAAACAATATCACCCTGAAGTTGTTCGCACATTTTTAATTTCAGCGCATTATAGAAGCTCAATTAATTATTCAGAAGATAATCTAAATTCTGCCAAAGGCATGTTAATTAGGTTATATCATACTTTGAGCAAACTTGATTTTGCAAAAATCAAAGATTTTAATGATCTAGGTTTATCAGAAGATGCTATAAAAATCTGGCTTGATAAATTTGAAGATGCCATGAATGATGATCTAAACACGCCAATTGCATTTAGCGTTTTATTTCAGCTAACTAAAGAGATAAATAAAGAAGAAGATTTAAACTTAAAAATCAAACTAGCTAAAACCTTACGCAAATTAGCTAATATTTTAGGAATAGTGCAAGATAACCCGGAAGAATTTTTACATAGTTTATTACCTAAAGATCTTGATATAAATCTTATTGAGGATTTAATTCAACAACGCCAAGATGCTAGATTAGCTAAAGATTGGGGAAAAGCTGATTTAATTCGAGATCAGCTCACCAAAATGCACATAAAATTAGAAGACACTCATCAAACAACTATATGGACTTTAAGTTAGAAAATAATATGCCAGAAAATATATCAAAAAAAATAACTATAATTTTAGCCTCGCAATCAAAATCGAGACAATTTGTTTTAAATAAGCTCAAAATTCCATATGAAATTATGCCAGCTAATATTGATGAGACTCAAAAAGATAATGAAAGTGTGCAAGATTTAGTCAAAAGGCTATCCTATGAAAAAGCTTTAAAAATTGCTAATATCCTGCCTAAAAACAAGGATAAAAAATATTTAATAATTGGCTCAGACCAAGTTTTATGCATAAATAATGATAAAGTCCTAGGTAAACCCTTAAACCATAAAAATGCAATATCTCACCTTAGGGCATCATCTGGGAAATTAATAGATTGCTATACTGGCATGTGCATGCTTCAAGTTGATGCTGATAACATTTCACACAAAACTACTATAACAAATGATAAAATTAAGTTTAAAGAACTATCAGATGATATTATTGAGAGATATTTATTAAAAGAAAAGCCTTATCAATGTGCAGGAGCCGTACAATATGAAGGCTTAGGTATTGCCCTTTTAGAAAAAGTTATCTCCGATGATCCAAACTCGATCATTGGATTACCTCTTATGATATTATCAAACTGGCTAATGGAAGCCGGGTTTGATCTTTTTAGATAAAACTAGATAAAAAATTAACAGCTATAATTAACAGTAAGTTATAAGGATTTAAATATGAATTTATTAAATATATCGCCTCTTGATGGTAGATATCAAAATAAGACTAAAGACTTAGCTCCTATATTTAGCGAATACGGGCTGATTTATTATAGATTATTCGTTGAGATAAAATGGTTTATCGCCCTTAGTGAAAATAAAGATATAACCGAACTGCCAAAACTAGAGCAAGATTCTATAAAATATTTAGAAGATATTTATAAAAACTTTGATATTAAAGCTGCTGAAAAAGTAAAAGAAATAGAAAGCACCACGAATCATGATGTAAAAGCTGTAGAATATTATTTGCAAGATTGCTTTAAAAACAACTCTACACTTAAAAGTTATATTAGCTATATTCATTTTGCTTGTACCTCAGAAGATATAAACAATTGCGCGCATGCCTTGATGTTAAAAGATGGCAGCAAGCTTATGCAAGAGAAGATAAATCAAATAATTGATTTATTAGATAAGCAAGCTAAAACATGGATTGATATCCCCATGATGGCTCGAACTCACGGCCAGCCGGCCTCGCCCACGACTGTTGGTAAAGAATGGCTTAATGTGCATCAAAGATTAAAGCGCCAACAAGAGCAAATTAACAGTGTCACGCTTATGGCAAAAATAAATGGTGCCGTAGGAAATTTTAATGCTCATATAGCAGCATACCCAGAAGTAAACTGGCCTGAGTTTTCTGAAAACTTTATTACTAAAGATTTAAACTTAAACTGGCAAGCATACACTACACAAATTGAACCGCATGATTATATGAGTGAGTTATTTCATGCTTTTATTAGATTTAACACTATTTTAATAGATCTATCCCGAGATATCTGGGGTTATGTTTCTTTGGGATATTTTACACAAAAGGTAATAGCAGGTGAGGTTGGCTCAAGCACGATGCCGCATAAAGTTAACCCAATTGATTTTGAAAATTGCGAAGGCAATTTAGGATTAGCAAATAGTATGTTTGATCATTTAGCTCTTAAATTACCGATCTCGCGCTGGCAAAGGGATTTAACAGATTCAACCGTTATTCGGAATATGGGAGTTGCCTTTGGTTATAGCTATATAGCTTTTCAAGCAATTTTAAAAGGTTTAAACAAGCTTGAATTAAACACTGATAAAATTGATTCAGATATAAACTCTCCCGAACAATGGGCTTTACTTGGTGAAGCCATTCAAACTGTTATGAGAAAATACGGCATTGATGATGCTTATGAGCAACTTAAAGCTTTTACTCGAGGAAAACAACTTGATCAAACATCTATCCAAGATTTTATCAAGCAATTAAATATTCCTGAAGAATCTAAACTAGAATTATTAAAACTAACTCCAAGAACATACACCGGGCTAGCACAGGCCGCCTTTAAGTGGAAGAAAATATGAACCAAGATCATGTTCCTATAAAAGATAGAATATTTGTAATATTCCAGAATGTTACAGTTCACCGAAGTATAAATTGGCTTGCTAATAAAGTTGCCAATAGCAAAAATGTTAAATTTAAAAATTGGCTAATTACTAAATTCATGAAAAAATTTGGCATAGAGCTAAGTGAGTATGAAATTCAAAATCCAGAAGATTTTGCAAGTTTTAATGACTTTTTTACTAGAGCTCTAAAACCTGGGGCAAGGGAGTTTAATCCGGACCCAAATATTATTTGCTCTCCTATTGATGGCGGCGTTAGCCAAATTGGTGATATCACTAAAAATAGACTAATTCAAGCTAAAAAACATGATTACACCTTGTTAGATTTAACTGCAGGTTATGAGCAGTTTTATCATCCATTTATTAATGGAAAGTTCACAACTTTATATCTTTCTCCAAAAGATTATCACAGAGTGCATATGCCAATTGATGGAAAATTAATATCAAGCTTATTTATTCCCGGAAAGTTTTTTTCCGTTAATGAAAGAAGTAATGAAGATATCCCCAATATTTATACTCGAAACACAAGGTTACTTTGCTTATTTGAAACTGATTTAGGGCCGATGTGCGTGATTTTTGTCGGAGCTATGATTGTTGGGCAAATTGTTACTAAGTTTCATGGAGTACATCATTACAATGATGAGCCTATTTTTATGGATCATAGCAAAGATGGCAAAGATAAAACTTGCTTTAAAAAAGGTGATGAGCTTGGGCATTTTGAGCTTGGATCTACGGTTATTTTATTATTTTCAAGTAATGCTGGCTTAAAGTGGGAAGAAAGCTTTCATTCCGGATCTCCAATTGAAATGGGGTCTACCTTGGGTACGGTTGTGCCAAAGTTAGATAAGTAGATATTCTGGATCCCCCCATCCTAGCCTTCCCCCAAAGGGGAAGGAACGTTTTTGTTTAATCCCCCAAACCTTATTGAAATTGCGAGTAGAAATTTTTATATACCCCCTACCGCAGTCGTTGCGAGCATGTGCGTAGCACTGCGCGGCAATCTCCTTCCAACTGCAATAATCAAGCTTATATCTGCTACAATTAAAGTAAAAGGAGTTAATCATTATTTAAGGAGGAAAAATATAATGATATTAAAAAAGCTATTTGCCATAGCCATCATGTCCTTAGGTATAGGATTACTCAACTTATCATATGCTAAAACACCTACTATAGTTATTTATCAAGATAAAAATACGGATTCAAAACACGTAGGAAAACTAAAAAACCCCACTGATCTAGAAAAAATAATACCCTTTTATCAAAAAAAAGAATGGATAAAAGTTGGCAGCACTCAAAACGGTAAAGTAGGCTGGATACATAAAGAACACGTGGAAAAATTTTATGAGCACCAACATGAAAGCAGACAAAGACAACTTAGACATGAAGAGCCAATGGTATCATTGCATGAATCTCCCGATGGCAGATATCAAGTAAAAGAAATTAATGGCACGGAGAATGGAGTCCGATTTAGGATTGTCGAAGAGCGCTATGCAATTGAAGAAAATGTAACTCTTTCTGAAGAACCAATGAATTATTCCCAAAGAAATCAGCCAATGGACATCTCCGATATACCTCCAGCGGAGCTAGAAAAAGCAATGCAGGAAATTGCGCATATGCAGGAAATATCTAAGAGAATCAGATAGAAACTACAAAACCCAATCCATTATCAAACCATGTACTCCCATATCCTTAAACTTATCAAAAGTTATGCTCTCACTTGCTTTAGCATTATATTCACCACTAGATTCAGCTTTGAATTTTGAGCAATGATTAAACCAAGGGACAATATCAAGTCTATTTTCTTTGGCATCTTTGATACTATCTTCAGTAATTTGATCAACTTCGGGCCCCCAAATTTTACCATCGAGATAAGCTATCATCTGACAAATAGAACCTTGAAAATACTCTAATAAAAGCCCTGCAGTAAATAACCCTGCAATTGCTTTATCAGGATTTTGCATTCTCTTTAACATACTTTTATCAGTTAAATATGCTGTTCTGATTTTAAGATTATAACTTTGTATAAGTTGTAATACTGACCAATCAAAAGCCTGGATTTCTAAATAATCATTTATAAACCCATGTTTTTGTAAAACTTCTATTAAGTTTTTGATAATTAATTCTTTTGGGTGAGTTAAATCAGGCTTGCTTGGGTCATATTTTACTTCTAACTGCAAACCAATAGGTCTATCTTTAGCATGCTCCCAGCGCTTTAGCTTAAACCACTCTAAAAAATCGGATAAAGCTAGAATTTTTTGCCCATCGCAAGATTTTTGATCGACAAATAATTTAGCATATTGAGACTCAGGGTTTACTCTTCCAATATCATAAGATTGCAGCTGCTCATAGGTTAAATCTTTTATTAAAGTTTTATCTTTAATAAAATCCCCACTTTGTGTGCGAACGATATCAGGATTTAGAGCATAATCATGATAAATTATGATTATGCCATCTTTTGTCATTTGAATATCTGCATCCAAAAAATCAGCCTCATTGCCTATAGCATATTCATAGGCAGCTAGAGTATGTTCTGGATTATTACCTCTGGCGCCACGGTGAGCATAAATTAGCATGTTTTAATCACTCTTATTTAAGTTATTATTTTAAATAAGATTTTAGAGAGATTATTATTTATTCTCAAGAAATTAGTCACTCTCTATAGACTAATACTCTTGTTCAAAGTCACTATCACCTAAATCATCACTCAAATCAGCTGAGCTTATCGCAGCTCGGCGCCGTGATTTTAAACAATTCATTTTACCAATCAAATCTTTCAAATCTTTACAGGTAGTTGCAAAGCCTCTTCTTGCTGCAGGCTCTGTTGCTCTGGCCATTAAAGGCTCACTTTGTATACTTCCCGCACTCATATCAACATAGAAATCATCATTACTAAATAAACTAAGCATAGAATTTCTAGAGTCTGATCTGCCAGCCTCAGCACCACCCCCAAGATCATCTTCACTCAAGCGATGATAATTAACTGAAGTATCAGCAGCAGTATCAACAAGCTTCTTAGCTGAAGGTCTTTTTCTAAGACTAAGGCCAGAAAGCCAATGCTTGGCTTTAGAACCTCGAGTAGAAATGGGTGAGCCTGCCGCCTGTAAAGAACCAATTGATCTAGGCAAAAGCCCTAATGATTCTGGAACTTCTGAAATTTCATCACTTGCAGACAAAAACTTCTCTAGCTCAGCAACAGCTTCTTCTAATCTTGTATAGTCTTGAACTAGCTTAAGGTAATTTTGAGTAATCGATAAAATAGACTCCTCATCAAAACTCATGAATTTGGATAAATCATCTGGATTAATTTGTCTTTCATATCTAGCCAAATGCCTATTTTTTAAAGCTGAAACCCCTTGAAGATCATCATCTTTAGTATTAAATCTTTTGTGCAAATACTCGTTTATACTTTTACTGAATTGATCAACAATATCAAAAGAACCAACGCCAGCATTAAAACTTGCATTAAATCTATTAAATGCAAGCCGTTTATCAACTGATCTTTCAATTTCTGAAGATCTTCTTGCCGCCAAAAAAGAATCCCCTTGCTCACGATTGAAAGAACTAACCTCATCATCCATAACGGCAAAAGCACCTGAAAACAATTCCGGCTTAGACTCACTTAGCTCTTTATATTTGGCTTTAAAATATTTTAACCCACCAACATTACTTGTTTCATCCATAGAAAATGAAAAATCATACTCTGAAGCTCTTTTAAAACTTCCACCTAAATAATATTCTAATAATACCTTTGTGATAACACATGCAATATCTTTACTTAAAAGCATCAAACCTTTTTCATGCTCATCTTGAGTATAAGCTCCATCCTCTGGCTTAAAATTCTTCTTTAAAACTGCAAAATTAGCCACATTATAATTAGGGCTATTTGGATCAAACTTATTAAACCCTATTTTATTAGCAACCCCAAAAACTTTATTTTTGAAATCCAACCCTGATACACCAAATGAAGAAATATCAAAAAAAGAAAAAGCTCTTTCAGTGCAATTTCTTAAAATCTCAGGGTATAACTCATCCCAAGTTTTTACATGAAACCTTAAAGAGCTTAGACTTCTTTTTTCATCAGATTCAAAATCAACTCTAATATTCTTAGGATCACCCTTTAGCACAGAAAGTCTTATATCATGATTTTCAAAGATAATATCAATAATTTTTCTAATTTCAGCAATACAAACTGGATTAGCAGGCATAACCCTCACTCCCCTAAATCTTTATAATTTTTGTTATTTTTGTTATTTTAAGAGGGAAATATTAAGCAATTATTAATATTATCATCTGTTTTTTAGCTTATACCAGAGTTGTTTTTCATATACTCCGACCAACTTCTAACAGGTAAATCCTTTGAGTGTAACCTTGCCAAACACTGCAGCATTAATTGGGCTATTTGCAAATTAGTAATTAACGGCACATGATGGTCAATTGCTAATCTTCTAATTTTAAAACCATCAGTTATGTGAGAATCTTGAATATTGGCAGCTGATCTTGGAATATTTATTATTAAATCAACATCATGATTTAATATCATATCCATAGTATTGGGTGATCTGAAATCTGAGATTTTATGCACAAACCTACTAGCAACTCCATGCTCAGCTAAATAATCATGGGTCCCAGCAGTTGTATAAATTTCCCAGCCTAATCTATCTAACTCTTTAAGCGCTGAGAATAATCTTGGTTTTTTATGTCCGCCTATAGATACAAAAATCTTACGCTTAACAACTCTTTGGTCTGTTGATTGCCACGCTTTATAAAAAGCTTCATATAAATCTTCACCTAAGCATGCAACTTCCCCGGTTGAAGACATCTCCACATGTGCCACAGGATTAGCACCTTTTAATCTTTGATAAGAAAACTGCGGCACTTTAACCCCAACATGATTAAGCTCCAAGGTCTCATAATGCGCGGGTTTTAATTTACCCATAATTGCATCTGTAGCAATTTCAATAAGATTATGCCCAGTAACTTTTGATACAAACGGAAAAGACCTAGATGCACGCAAATTACACTCAATAACTCTGATTGAATTTTCTTTTGCGATAAACTGAATATTAAATGGCCCAGTTATATCAAGCGCTTTAACAATTTGCGCCGTAATTTTTTTAGTTCGGCGAATAGTCTCAAGGTATAATCTTTGAGGTGGCAATACAATAGTTGCATCCCCGGAGTGAACCCCAGCATTCTCAACATGCTCGGACATAGCCACAATAACAATCTCACCCCCTTTAGCGACCCCATCCATCTCAAGCTCTTTAGCTGATTCAATAAATTGGGATATAACCACAGGGTGCTCAGGTGAGACTAAAGATGCCTCATTTAAATAAAAATTAAGCTGCTTTTCATTGTGAATAATATTCATCGCCGCACCAGATAATACATACGATGGGCGAACCAAAATCGGATAACTAACGGCTTTAGCAAAATCTTTTGCTTTAGCAATGCTACTTACCTCAACCCAAGCTGGCTGATCTATTTCCATATCAGTTAATAATTGTGAAAATATTGCCCTATTCTCAGCTCTATTAATTTGCTTTGGATCTGTACCTAAAATTGGATAACCTGCAGCATGCAGTGGCACAACCATATTATTTGCAACCTGGCCACCAACACCGACAACTATTCCTTTTATATTTTCAAAATCAGCAATATCCTGCACTCGCTCAAAGGATAATTGCTCAAAATATAACCTATCTGACTCATCATAATCAGTTGAAACTGTCTCAGGGTTTGAGTTAATAAAAATTGGAACTTCACCCAGCTCTCTTAAGCGCCTAGATGTGGTAACCCCACACCAATCAAACTCCACTGAAGAACCAATACTATAAGGGCCTGACCCAATAATTAAACTTGCAGGTTTTTCAGAAGGAGCTAAATCATGCTCATTCCCATGATATGTTAAATATAAATAATTGGTTTTAGCATCACACTCCCCAGCTAAAGTATCAATTTGTTTAACAACTGGAGTAATATTAGCTTTTATGCGTTTTGATCTAATTTTATTGGCAGTTGATCCAACTAGTCTTGCTATACCTTCATCCGAAAAACCTAATAATTTTGCTTCTTTTAGTTTTTTATCAGTTAGTTTTTCTGATTTTTTTAAATCTTTGGCAAAAAGTGCAATCTTTTGAATTTGAGATAAAAACCATAAATCTATTTTTGAATAGTCATGTGCTTTATTTAAATCCCCACCTTTTTCAAAATATTTGTATAAAGCAAATACTCTTCTGTCAGTTGCAACTTTAATTTCAGATTCTACATCAGGAATATTAAATGGATACGTGCTTAAATCATGCGCGCCAATATTTAACATTCCAACCGCTTTTTGCAAAGCCTCAGGAAATGTGCGCCCAATTGCCATAACTTCACCGACGCTTTTCATCTCGGTGCCGATTTGGCGCTCAGCCTTTTTAAGCTTGTGAGTATCCCACCTTGGAATTTTCACAACTATATAATCTAACGCTGGCTCAAAGAATGCGCAGGTCTTTTGCGTGATAGAATTTTTAAGCTCATATAATTTATAATTTAAAGCTAATTTTGCTGCAATAAATGCTAATGGATAACCAGTTGCTTTAGATGCCAAAGCTGAAGATCTAGATAATCTTGGGTTAATCTCAATTACGCGATATTCTCGTGTTTTTAAGTTATAACAATACTGAATATTGCACTCACCAATAATTTTAAAATGATTCGCAACTTTTATCGCAACTGCACGTAATCTGTGATATTCCTCATTATCTAAAGACTGAGATGGGGATACAACTATACTCTCACCAGTGTGTATACCCATTGGGTCCATGTTTTCCATGTTACAAGTAGTTAGAGTATTTCCACTAAAATCTCGAACTATTTCATATTCAAATTCATACCAGCCTAATAAACACTCTTCTATTAAAACTTGAGAGACACTATTAAATACTTCTTGCACTCTGATTTTTAAATCTTGTTCATTATAAATGACTCCTGAACCTAACCCGCCTAATGAAAAGGCTGAGCGCATCATAATTGGATAGCCTATTTTTTTAGCAGCAGCTAAAGCATCTTTTATAGATGTAGTTGCAATTGAATATGGCGTATAGACATCTATTTTTTCTAATTCTTGTTTAAATAAATCCCGATCTTCAGCGAGTCTTATAGTTTCACAACTTGAGCCTAAAACTTTGACATTATATTTTTTTAAAACTCCAGTCTCTTCAAGTTTTAAACCTAAATTTAACGCAGTTTGCCCACCAAAACCTAACAAAATAGCATCAGGTTTTTCTTTAATTATGATTTTGGTAACGCTACTTTCATCAAGAGGCTCAAAGTAAACTTCATCAGCCATCCCTGGGTCTGTTTGAATTGTAGCAATATTAGGATTAACTAAAATTACTTTGATGCCTTCTTCTTTTAAAGCCTTAATTGCCTGAGAACCCGAATAATCGAACTCTCCTGCCTGAGAAATTTTAATTCCGCCGGAGCCTAATAATAAAACTTTTTTAACTGATATGCGCTTGTTAACCATAGTTTATTAATACCCTTTTAAACTTACCCACTCTAGTTTGTCAGGATAATATCAAATTTCAAGCAAAGGCGCACCTGTTAAAACCACCAAATCATATAAAGCCATGTATAACTAAGATGGCATTGAACTCACCAATTATCACACTAAAATAGTGATAATGCCTCTGCAACTCTAGGGTCCAGAGAGTATTCCGAAACTAGTTTACTAGCAGTACTAGAGGCAGGTTCGCGACCGAGTCTTTTCTTATAGAATACAGATTGGCTCACAAAATCATTCACTTGAGAATCATCTTCTTCTCCTGATGCACCTGCAGCGGCACCCCCTCCTACTGTAGCTCCATCATGCAGTGAATCTTGAGAACCATCTAAAACACCTGCAGCGGCACCCCCTCCTACTGCAGCTCCATCATGCAGTGAATCTTGAGAACCATCTAAAACACCTGCAGCGGCACCCCCTCCTACTGCAGCTCCATCATGCAGTGAATCTTGAGAACCATCTAAAACACCTGCAGCGGCACCCCCTCCTACTGCAGCTCCATCATGCAGTGAATCTTGAGAACCATCTAAAACACCTGCAGCGGCACCCCCTCCTACTGCAGCTCCATCATGCAGTGAATCTTGAGAACCATCTAAAACACCTGCAGCGGCACCCCCTCCTGCTGCTGCTGTTCTTGCTGCTGCTACTTCTGCTCTTGCTACTGCTTCTGCTTCTGCTCTTGCTACTGCTTCTGCTTCTGCTCTTGCTACTGCTTCTGCTCTTGCTTCTGCTCTTTGCTTTATTTCACTCAAATGAGTTATTACTGAACTAAGGCTACCCAAACCCAGATCTATACCTTGACCTTGGAGTGTATTATAAATACTAGACCCTCTATTAAACCTACCAGTAGATTTATTAATATGAAAAGCACGAAAAATATTAAAACCGCAAAATTCACTTCTATAGTGAGATATAGCCAAATCTAGTACTTCAATATAATCAATATCCCTATTACCTCCCGGGTTCATCTTACCACTTAAAAAGCTATATAGTCGTTGATTATAATCTACTTGGGTATGTATTAACCCATCAATATTTGCCATGATCATTTTCCTTAATTAAAAAATACCCAGTCTAAAAAAATAATGTATATAACATTACTCCACTTTTGCCATTAACAAATACACCCTCTAGGATTGATTACCAACACATAGACGTTGCGCAAAATCTTTTCGTTGCTCCTCCGTTTTCAAATTAGCAAAAGCCATGCTTAATTTGTCAGCTGTCTTAGAAACCTTTCGGCAAGAAAGCCACCCCCCTCTACAAAAACTTCTTCCAAAAAATGAACCTTTTTCACATAAATTTTGTTTTTCAAAGTACCCACGAAAGAAAAGCAAATTAGCAATTTTTTCTTTTACGCTTTCATTCTCAATTTGATGAAGATGAAACATAAACCAACCGCAAGATTTATTCTTTAATGTATCAGAGCTACTATCCTTATACATTTTAATGTCTTCTAATAAATACATTACCATCTCGATACCTCTTTCATCTAGACCTTCAGAACTAAGCTCCGAACTACCAGCTCTTGTACTACCACTTCTTTTAACCGGTGAAACCTGACCCCAGGGATTTGGTGATTCAGGAGCAGGTGCATCAGGATACATATCAATAATATTTTCAAAAGCAATCTCTTCTACAGGTTGTTGCAACAATTGACATTCTTCAACTGTCAAAAGATTGTCTTTCATACTGGAAAAATTAACTTTGAGGGAGTCTAGTTGTCTTTCTAAACCATCTAAAGTAACTTCTTCACTAGAAATTCCATCTAAGGATTTCAACTCATCCATAAGCTTAATAAGGGATGGAGCGGGTACAACATTATTTCCTGCACACGCCATCATAGCTCGTTTTTTTGCATACCCAACCAAGGTTTTACATTTTTCGAATTTTGTATCAATACTTTCACCTGAGCCATCAACAGCCCCATTAGTCAAAACACCTAATAACCTATTAACAACTCCTTCTATTTCTTCAATTCTGGCTTTTGCCGCATCAGACTCCCTTAATTTGTTACTAGCTACTGATACTCTTGTCACAGCTGCTTTTATAACATCTTGCCTTGCTTTTATAACATCATTCTGTTCTTCTAACAATCTTAAAGCATTTGTTCTAATTTCGCTCTCACGCACACCAGCTGCTTCCGAATTAATTGCAGCAATACCCTGCAGAACCTGTTTATTATCATCTATCTCGAGAATACTCGAGATCCAACCCTGTAGAACATCCACGCACTGACCGGCTGTCTGCATTTGGTAAATGATAAATCCTAGTGTAATCCAAGGTTGAGCACAGTTGCGTAGCAGCGTCTTATCCGCCGCATTTAGCCTGTTGTACCAGAGAAAAAACTGATCTCTTCCAGTATATGCGCCCCTACTAGCCTGCTCCTCAGAACCCCACCACCTAACACTTGCCATGTAGAAATTCCTCTGCAACTTACGCAACACGTCGTATGCATTCACTACTGGCAGATCATCAAATTCCTCAAGTACCGAAATAAGTTGCCGAATTTTTTCAGGACCTTTAGTTCTTAAAAAAGACATATCCTCGGTAGTTAAAGCTCCTGTTCCAGGGGTAGCACTAATAAGTATTTGCTCCATATCTATCACGATACCTGCCTTTAAAGTTGATTTTGCACTATCTAATAATAAACTATAATGTTGTATATTCCCCTTCTCATCTATAAAAAAATCATCAAAGCCAGATAGTTCATGATCCTCAATATCTCTTGTCATTAAATATTCATCGAGCAGTTGAACTTTTCCTGTATGTTCTGGTAATAATGTTTTTACAAAAGATTCTCCCGGCGGTGTTAGTTTTTTAGCTAACTTAATACAAAAAGCATTAACTCGACTATCACCATCCCTACTATAATCTTTGCCAGTTCCTATAAATTCTTTGTGTCTTTTGTTAAAAAATTCTACCCAGGTTGCTCGATCTGAAAGATTTCTGTCTGATTTTACAACTTTCAGAAAATCACAACCTAGAGATAAAAAATCTACATCATTACACGAAGAAAGACCTGAAATAAAACTGTTTTCGCCTAACCCCTGCAAGAAATTTTCTGCCTCAGCTAGTCTAGCTTCGCTAATATCGCCTGCTAGTTTTGACACCTCAGATCGCCTATCTGCTATAATTTTTTCTACTAATTTTAATCTTAAAATTCCGTCAAATCTTCTAAGAACGATTTCCTTATTTAAAATTTCGCTAAATCTTCTAAGAACGATTTTCTTATCAATAGCAGGATAATCAATACTATCTGAATCCAATACCCCAATTTCCTTCAGTGCTTGGCAAAGATAATAACTATAACAAGTAGTAGTAGTAGTAGTAGTAGTAGTAGAGTAATTAGAATTTAAAAGACCTTCATGATTATCAGAGTATAATCTTTCAAAACCAGTTAAATCACCCACCATTACAGCTTTAACAATTTTTTCAGCTAAACTTTTATCATCACTACGACTCCCACCCTCCATGTTAATAATAGTTTGCTTAAAGGTTTTTAAATGCGACTCTAGTGTATCTAGTGTATCTAGTGTATCTAGTGTATCTAGTGTATCTAGTGTATCTAGTGTATCTAGTGTTGACAAAATATAACTCCTTTTTAAGATTGGTTTATATATTTAAATTCTGAGGCTATTTAGTTTTTTATAAACCATCTCTTAAAATAATTTCGTATGATTTATTAGGTATGGTCACCAACAAAAGACATGCCACACAATAACAACACAATAATATCATTACTTTGATTAATAAAACATTAAGAAAATCATATAATTTAAACCTTAACACTGCAATTATATAATTATTTTTGGCTAATAAAATCCACCATCCTACCTAAAGACCTTTTAGCTTTAAACATTAACTCACTACTAAAGCTTTCAACTTCACAGTCAGCTTTATCAAAGCAAGATAAAACTCCTTGCAAATCATTCATCCCCATCCATGGGCACCTAGCACAGCTTTTACAGGTGGCGCCAGTTCCTCCTGTTGGTGCTTCTATAAAAATCTTATCTGGTGATGCCTTTTGCATTTGGTATAAAATTCCAGCGTCTGTAGCTATTATAAAAACTTTATTATTAAAAGTTATAGATGCTTTTAAAAGTTGAGAAGTTGAACCAACACACCCACTTTTTCCTAAATCTTGCGCTAATTTTACAACACTTTTAGGAGACTCAGGATGAACTAATAATGCCGCATCTGGATATTTTTCTAATAAATTCTTAATAGCATTATCCTTAAACTCTTCATGAACTATGCAACTTCCTTGCCATAAAATTATATCAGCTTTAGTCTGATTTTTTATGTATTGTCCTAGATACTTATCTGGTGCCCAAATCATTTTTTTGCCAAGTGAGTGAAGGTGAGCTACTACATCTAAAGCTATACTTGATGTGACAACCCAATCAGCAGATGCCTTAACTTCTACTGAGCTATTAGCATAAACTATAACTTCTCTATCAGGGTATAAATCACAAAATTCATTAAATTCATCTATAGGGCAGTTTAAATCTAAAGAGCAAGTTGCCTTTAAATTAGGCATTAACACCTTTTTATTCGGAGATAAAATCTTAGCCGTTTCACCCATAAAATTTACCCCGCAAACTATCAAAGTTTTTTGAGGAACTTTTGCTCCAAATTTTGCCATCTCTAAAGAATCAGCAACTATTCCACCCGTTTGCTCAGCTAGCTTTTGGATTCTGGCATCTACATAATAATGCGCGATTAAAATAGCATCTTCTTGAATTAATTTAGCTTTTATTTTTTCTATTATCTCATCGTCATTATTTACAATAGAGACATCATTTTTATTGAAGTTTTGCGGCCAATATTTAATAAGCTCACTTTCATACTTTTGTTTTGCTCGAGTAAAAATATCTTCACAAATATCTTCACAAATAATACCAGACATAACTTAAACCTTTATAAATATTTTAAATATATAACCTAAATAGAGGCGCAACGTTTTGTTTGTAAAACAGATCTTAAGCTTTTTATTCTCAACCTTTTTAAATAGATGCGCAATGCTTGGTTTGTAAAATAGATCTTAAGCTTTTTACTCTCAACCTTTTTAAATAGAGGCGCAACGTTTTGTTTGTAAAATAGATCTTAAGCTTTTTATTCTCAACCTTTTTAAATAGAGGCACAACGTTGGGTTTGCAAAACAGCTTTAATTAAGCTTTCTGTACTCATTGAATCTTTATAAGCTTTTTTAACATAAGATCTTGCATCCTGAGGCTTATATCCCAAAGAAATTAAAGCCTCCACTGACTCTGTTATTGTTTTATGCTTATTGTCTTTGGGCTCATTATTGTTATTATCTTTAATTAAATTATTAGAAATATCAATATTAGAATTATAATTAGCTTTTAATACCCTATCTTGACACTCGATTAATAATCTCTCAGCTGATTTTTTACCAATTCCTGGAACTTGAGTTAAGGTTTTAGCATCATTAGCTTGAATAATTTTTATAAATTCACTTACATCAAATGTTGATAAAATCATTAATGCACTTTTAGCACCGACACCATTTACTCTTATTAACTCTCGAAATAAATGTTTTTGATCTTCACTGAAAAACCCAAAAAGCGTTTGTGCATCTTCTCTTATATGCGTGTGAATATATAGCTCTAACTTGTTTTTATTATTATTTTTTAGCATATGAGAATTTAAATTTTCCCAATAATTTAATGGCAGCTCAACTTCATAACCTACACCATTAACCGATAATAATATCGGATTACTATTAGCATCTTTTAACTCCCCTGATAGCCAACCTATCATTAGTTACTCCCCTTAATTATATTTTTTTACTCTACTTTTGTTTAAATACAAGGCAACACAAAATCAAGTCTTTGCGAGCGGCAATCTCCTACCCATCTTAAAAAAACCATTTTGATTCAAATGGCATATCGCAATTGCTAAAGCATCTGCAGCATCTGCACCTGGCACTTTTGAAAGACTTAATAATTGTGTCACCATATGCTGAACCTGCGCCTTGTCCGCCGCTCCAGTACCAACTATAGCTTTTTTAATTTGCCTTGGAGCATATTCAAAAACAGGAACATCATGCATGGCAGCTGCCAATATCGCAGCACCCCGCGCTTGCCCAAGTTTTAAAGCGGATTGTACATTTTTATTAACAAACACTTGCTCGATTGCAAGCTGCGTGGGCTTATATTTAACTATTAGCTCACTCACGCTTTTATAAATAATTTTTAATCTTGCTGCTATAACGGATATATCAGCTTTGGATTTATTTAAATTATAATAATCATCAGGGCTATCTGCTTGCTTATCTATAAGGCCTAAAGTTTTAATACAACCAGAATCTAGATACTCATATTTATTAGACCTACCCACGCCTGATACCGAAATAACCCCAAACCCAGTTATTCTAGAACCTGGATCAATTCCTAATATTATTTGCATTAAGTGCGCCTAAATTTTTAAACTATTAACCTTTTTCTAACCTTCTTCGTTAAGTTTAGCTAAAACTTCGTCACTTACATCAGCATTTGTGTGAACATTTTGCACATCGTCTAAATCTTCTAAAGCATCTATTAAATTTAAAACTTTACGCGCCACCTCTAAATCAAGCTCGACCATAGTACTAGCGCTCATAGTTATCTCATTTGATGCTATTTTTCCTGATAAATCTTCAAAAGATGTTAATAAATCATAATAATCTTCAAATGCACAATATAAAACAACCTGGCCATCATCATTAGTTAAAACATCTTCAGCTCCTGCATCAATAGCTCGATCCATGATATCTTCTTCTTTAACACTATTATCAAAAATTACCTGGCCTTGCTTGGTAAATAAATAACTTACTGAGCCATCAGTTCCTAGGTTACCACCTAACTTGCTAAATCCATGACGAACTTCAGCAACTGTTCTATTTTTGTTATCAGTAAGGCAATCTACCATTACGGCAACTCCACTTGGAGCATAACCTTCATACATTATTTCAACTAAATTGGCTGATTCATCATTTTTAGCACCGCGGGCAATGGCTTTTTCCATAGTGTTTTTAGGAAGATTTGCACTATTTGCAGCTTGAATAGCTGCTCGTAATCTCGGATTACTAGCTGGATCATCCCCGCCCATTTTAGCTGCAACAGTCAGCTCTCGAATTAATTTTGTGAAAATTTTAGCACGCTTTTTATCCTGCGCGCCTTTTCGGTGTTTGATATTTGCCCACTTACTATGACCTGCCATTGTTATACCTCAAATTAAAATAAATTATTTTTACTTAAAATTTTATAAAGTATATCATTTTTTTGCTTAGTGGCTAGAATACTTACGCAAAAATAAAGAGGCTGCGCACAAAACAACAAAGCTTGCTATCCATAGGTAAAAACCAATAAATAAATGCATTTCTCCTTCTACAGAAAAAAGCAAAAATGTGCTTTGACCTAGTAATATGCATAATAAAGAACAATTAAAAGCGACCGTAAGCCTGTTTGCAATAAAATGAGGAACTGCAATTAAAAATAAAATATTAGCAACCCAAGCAAAACTTAACCTTAAAAACCCCATCCACCCACAAATAAGCATCGTAAAACCATTCGAAACTGTATACCTACCACTATCAGCACCAAAATCAGTACAACCCATAGCTGGTAGAGTCAAAGATTTATAATATAAAAAGCATACGCATACTAATGCAATGATGCGAAAATATAGAGTTATTTTTTTTTTGCAAGATATATCATCAAAACTCATTTTACTATCATTCCTTGTAAATTTTGAGTATATTATTATATCACAACAATTGCTGTAAAGATAGATTAACAGAGGACAAAACACATGAAAGCATCAATAGTTAATGACATCATATCTAAAATAAATGAACACATGCCTCCTGCACTTAAAGATTGCGGAGAAGAGTTTGAAAGAGGCTTTAGATCTGTTTTAGAATCTGTCTTATCTAAATTAGACTTAATTACTAGAGAAGAATTTGATATTCAGTGTGAGTTACTAGCTAGAACTCGAGAAAAAGTTGATACTTTAGAAGAGCAAGTAGCAGAGCTTATTAGTAAAAGTGCTCCTAAAAAAAAGTAATTTTCAAATATTAAATCAAAAAATCGTGACGCGTTTATTCTTAAACTAAACCATGTAATGCTATAGACAAATAAAATCTTATAAAAAACAAAAAAGTAAAATATGTCTATAGCAATAATTCAAGGACGCGCCCAAGATGGCGTAAACTCCCCAAGTGTAACGATTGAAGTTCATATATCAGCAGGTCTACCTAAAACTCTTATAGTTGGTCTGCCCGAAAAAGCCGTAAAAGAAAGCCAGGATCGTGTTCGAAGTGCTATTTTAAATAGTAACTTTTTTTTTCCAAGCAGAAGAATTACGGTAAACTTAGCCCCAGCTGATTTACCCAAGGAAGGCTGCCGCTTTGATTTACCAATAGCTATCGGAATTTTAGCTGCAACTGGGCAAATACCAGATAATGACATAAGCCAATACGAATTTGCTGGAGAACTAGCCTTATCGGGCAAATTAAGGTCATTCCCTGGAGCCTTGCCATTGGCTCTAGCTACTCATAAAGCTGGAAAAATATTAATAATACCTGAGCAGAACTCCCGAGAAGTTGGCATGATTCCAGATATCCATGCTTATGCTGCGGATACTTTATTAAATGTATGTCACCATATAGCAAAAAATAACTCTTTGCCTCTTATTAAAAACAATTATAAATCATATGAAAACCCAAAAATTAAATTTAATCTAAAAGATGTTAAAGGCCAGTACGAAGCCAAACGAGCTCTAGAGATCGCCGCATCTGGCGGACATAATATTTTATTCAAGGGCCCTCCAGGAACTGGTAAAACAATGCTGGCATCAAGATTACCCGAACTACTGCCAAATCTTAATATTGATGAAGCCCTAGAAGTTGCAGCTATCCACTCAGTAAGAGGCTTGTCTCGCAAGATAGCAGAGTTCTTCACCCCTACCTTTAGACGCCCTCACCACAGCGCATCTGCTATAGCATTAGTTGGCGGGGGCTCACACCCAAAACCTGGGGAGATATCCCTAGCACATCAAGGAGTTTTGTTTCTAGATGAGATGCCTGAGTTTGATCGCAATGCTTTAGAGGTGTTGCGTGAGCCTCTAGAATCGGGTGTTATAAATATCTCAAGAATAAATAAAAATGCCCAGTATCCGGCAAGGTTTCAGCTAATAGCTGCTATGAACCCTTGCCCATGTGGGTATTTAGGATCTGTAAATAGATCATGTAAATGCAGCGTTAATCAAATTCAAAGATATCAAAACAAATTATCCGGGCCTTTATTAGATAGAATTGACCTTCATATCAGCGTACCTGATTTACCGCAATCCTTTTTATTAGAAGACAAAAATCCAGCTGAGCCTTCTGAAATTGTTAAAAAAAGAATTATTCAAGCTAGAGATATTCAAATATCGCGCCAAGGATATTTGAATTCTATGCTTAACGAAGATAATATTAAAAAATATTGCAAATTACCTATTGATGCCAAGCCTTTACTAGAAAAAGCTATTAAAAAATATCAATTATCAGCCAGAGCATATAATAAGATACTAAAAATATCTCGCACTATTGCAGATATGGATAGTAATAATAGTAGTGATAATACTGATATTAAAACAGAGCACTTCACTGAGGCTTTAAGCTACAGAGGCGAGCCGGTTAAAGATTATGAAAATGAATATAACTAAGCCGCATCAAGAAGCGTTACTCCAATAACACCAATTATACTAGCTGCAATTGCTAAACCAGCTAAAACACTACCATTTCTCAAAATTTTAGCTCTAGTCCCGATAGCTTCTCGCTCTCTTAAACCAACTTCTTTTACATAATCCTCATTAACGGCTTTATTACTAATACCTTCGAAAGCTTGCTCTGGAAACAAAGCTTCTTCTTGATAAAACCCGTCCCACCAGCCATCTGAATAATATTGATGCTCTACACTATCATGCTTAAAAGGATTTGAACTTTCGTCTGAGCCTTGTTGTCCATAATAATAGCCTTCCATCCAACAAGCTTCCAAACTTAACGTTGCCAATTGCTGGTGTAAAATTAAATTTAAAGCTGCTTGATCATGATCATGCTCTAATTTTTTATCCGAATCTAATAATGTTTTTACTTTATCTACCATAATAACTACTCCCTTAAGTTTTATATTTTTAAACTTATATTTTAATTATGGCAAATTTATATATATTAAATCTATAGCAAATATCTTGAATCCGTGTGAGATATTAGCCATTAAGTATCTATATCAGAAGATAAACTTGACTTAAATCAATTAGCACTCACCTTACGAACTTAA